>NZ_JBDPLX010000030.1:0-85936 GCF_039871815.1 Micromonospora sp. B9E7 | reverse complement strand
GACCCAGGACGACCTCGACGCGGTCGCCCGCGAACTCAACGGACGACCACGCCAAACTCTCGACTGGCAGAATCCAGCCGAGGTACTCCACAAACACCTGGTTGCAACAGCCGCTTGAAACCGCCCGCGTGGGATGCCGCGACTTCCAGGAACACGAGTGGATCAGAGGGCCGACCTGTCGCCAGTCAGCGCACCCGGGCGAGGGTGAGGCCGTCCGCGATCGGCAGCATCACCGGGTCCACCCGCACGTCGGCGACAACCTCGTCGTTGAAGGCGGCGATGGCCCGGTCGCTGACGTCCCGCGGTGCGATGACGCGGCCGCCGCGCAGCACGTTGTCGACCGCGATCACCCCACCCGGACGCATCCGTGGCACCAACTCCGCCCAGTAGACCGGGTAGCCCGTCTTGTCCGCGTCGATGAACGCGAAATCCAGGTAGCGCTCCTGCGGCAACTCCCGAAGCCGGTCACCGGCCGGGCCGATCCGCAGCTCGATCCGGTCCTGCACGCCGGCCCGATCCCAGTAGCGCCGGGCGATGCCGGTGAACTCCTCGGAGATGTCAAAGCAGGTCAACTGCCCACCGTCGGGCAGACCACGGGCGATAGCCAGCGACGACAGTCCGGTGAACGTGCCGACCTCGACGGCCTGCCGCACGCCGAGGAGTCGGGTGAGGAAGGTCAGGAAGGCCGCCTGCTCCGGCGCCACCTGCATCGTGGCGTGCTCCGGCAACACCGACCGGGTCTCCTCGGCCAGGTCCCGGATGATCTCGTCCGGTGGGGAGCCGTGTGCGACAAGGTAAGCGTGCAGCTCGTCGGTGAGCGGGATCGACTTGGTGGTCATGACCGGACCGTACCGAGTGGCTCGACGGTCTGGCCGCCCGGCGCGACCTTCGTCCAGAGGTCGGTGATCCGCAGATCAAGCTCGGCGAGAAGGCGTCGCAGCAACGGCATCGACAACCCGACAACCGTGCCCGGGTCACCCTCGATCCGCTCCACGAACGGCCCACCCAGCCCGTCGATCGTGAACGCGCCGGCCACGGCCAGCGGCTCACCACTGGCCACGTACGTCGCGATCTCGTCGTCACTGATGTCAGCGAAGTGGACAGTCGTCGAGGCGACCGCCTCCGCGCGCCGCCCGGCAACAACGTCGATCAGGCAGTGCCCACTGTGCAGAACCCCACTACGTCCCCGCATCCGCCGCCAACGCCGGGTCGCATCCGCCGGATCCGCCGGCTTACCGAGGATCTCCCCGTCGAAGGCCAGCACCGAGTCGCAGCCGACCACCAACGTCCGCTGATCGTTGGCCGGGCTCAACCGGGTCAGCACCGCCTGGGCCTTGAGCCGCGCCAACTCCAGGCACAACTCCTCGGCCCGTTCGGCCACCACGAGGGATTCGTCCACCCCACTGACCAGCACATCCGGCTCGATGCCAGCGGCCTGGAGGAGCTTACGACGGGCAGGGCTCGCCGAAGCGAGCACAAGGCGGAGCGGCAAAGAGTCAGACACGAGCCCGACGTTACCGGCAACCCACCCGCCAGACCGCCACCCGCGCCCGATCGCTTCGGGCTCCTTGATCGACTCGCACTCCTTGAAGTCGCGGTGTCCTGCTGGCCCGGATACCGCGACTTCAAGAAACCCGAGTCGATCAGCCTGTCGCAGACCGATCAGCGACTAATTCTGGGCGGCGGATCATCACTGCGGCGCCGACGCCGCGTCACCACCGCCCAAGCGACCCCGGCAGCCACGATCACGCCCAGAGTGGCCAAGCCACGCGCCGTAGCGTCGCTGTCGTCATCATCCGGTCGCCGCCTGGCGGCCGTCGTCGACGGGCCAGCACCGGCCGGCGCGCTCACCGACTCAAACCCCAGCGGCGGTACGTCTGCCGTCAGTGCCGCCACCAGATCGATCACGCCATAGCCGTACTCGTCGTCGCGCCCAGGCGGGCCCTTGTCAACGGCCGTGGCCGTGAGCCGGTGTGCTACCTCTCGTGCGGGCAGGTAGGGGTACTTGGACCTGATCAAGGCCGCCGCCCCTGCCACGATCGCCGTCGCGTCGGAGGTTCCGGTGCCCTTGCGGTACTTGCCGTCGAGACTCGTGCTGTAGATGTCGACCGCAGGTGCGACCACGTCAATCTCCGGTCCGGTCACGGAAATGGCTGCGCGATTCCCATCTCGGTCGATTCCACCTACTGCCAGAACGCCATCAACAGATGCAGGAAAGCCTACCTGGGCGTCGGCGGGTTGATTACCTGCAGCGGCGACGATTACGACATTTGCAGCGAGGGCCGATCTGATCGCTTCACGCAAGGCAGGGCTAGAGCCACCCGCACTTGAGATGCTGATGACGCCGGCGCCGGAAGATGTCGCGTATTCAATCGCTTTGCCCAGATTGTCTGGGCTGCTTTGGTTGTCTATTCCTGAGGATAAAATCGGCAGGATTTTTGCCCTTGGAGCAATGCCTCTAGCCCCTTTATTATTGCTTTGCCCGTGGGCGGCGATGAGGCCAGCCATGCCAGTGCCGTGACTATTCCGGTCGCCGTGTCCATTGCTGCGCTCTCCGTCGGCGATATCGATGCCTTGAAGAAGGTTGCCTGCCAGATCTGGATGCGGGGCAACGCCTGTGTCCGGGACAGCGACGATGACGCCCTCACCTTGACTGATCGTGTTTGCTTCGGCGCAAGCAAGCGTGATCAAATGCCACTGATCGGCGCGAACTCGATCGGGGCCTTCATCAATTGGTTGGTTGTGTGGTCCTGCGGCGATTGAAATTCCGGATAGGAGGGTGGCCCCTATGCAAGACAAAAGCAGGAAAGCTGCACGTATTGCCGGTACCCTCACCGGTCCATGCCGATTGCAGGTCCTGGATCTATTGGGCCATCTTCATCCGGAGGTAGGACCACTGGATTGACCCCTCGTTTGGTCTCCCAGGGGTTGTCCGGGTCCCAATGGTTCGGTTCTGTGCTGTCACCTCGGCCGGGTCGGCCAGACCCGCCCGACCCGGCGCTCCAGATTCCGGGTGCTCCGCCGTTCGGCAGCATGCCATGTCCGCCAGAGAAACCCCTGCCGGCCGAAGGGCGGGAACCTGCCGCGCCGGTGGGGGATGTTCCCGCGCCACCACCGCCAATGACGCCTCCAATTGGGTTAACACGTCGTGAAGGACTGCCGCTGCCCTCCGGCTGTCGGATCGGCGGTGTGCCACCGATGACTCCTCCAGGGGGCGTTATTCGCAGTGGTTCCGATGCGGGCCCGCGAAGTGGACCGTGTGGGCCAATTGAAGTCGGCCTCCCTGTGGGTCCTCCGTTGCGCTGGTTCGATGTCGGACTATTGGATATCGGCGAATACGGTGGCGTCATGCTTGGTTGGGGTGCTAGCTGAGCCGAAGTTGATACAGAATTAGGAAGCGTGCTACCTGAGTTCGGGACAACTCCTGCCCCGGTGCCGCCGAGGACTGGTCCATTTCCGGTCGCGACGGGTATAGGTGCAGCGGCTGCTCCCGTTGTCGGGGGGATGATTGTCGCCGTACTTCTTGTCATGGGTACAGCCACCACCGGCGGAATGATAGGCGCGAATCCGCTGCCGTAAACATCTGGATTTGAGATGTCCTTGCCGGCTTGCGGAGGGGCAGTGGGTGGTTTTTGGAGTGTCGCTTGGGCTTGTTGGAGTTCGCCGCTGAGGCCGAACATCATGCTCCGGGCCTGCACGTTCAGCTGTTCCAACTCCCCATCGGCAACCGGTGGGGTGGCGGCCCGGTTGCCCATCACCGCTTTCGGGTCGGCGGCGATTGATTCGTACGCCTGCTTCTGTTGGAGCTTGGTCGCGTACACCTCGTGGACTTTGCGGAGCGCGGCGCGGGTGGTGGTGATGGCCTGGGTGGCGGCGGACAGCGCGGTGTAGTTCGCGGCGGCGGCGTCGTGGGTGCGCTGGACCTTGTCGATCAGTTGGTCGAGTTCGGCGAGGTACGTGCTGGAGGCGGCGCTGGTTTCGGGTGGCCATGCGGCGGCGAGCCCGCGCCGGTATTCCTGGAGACGGCCGAGGTGGGTCTGCGCCAGGTCGCAGACCTTTCGCCAGCCGGCGACCTGCTTCCAGTGGTTGGCGGTGTCGTGGTCGTGCAGGCAGGCCCACATGCTGTTGACGTCCATGAGCTGCCAGTCGGTGAGGCCGGAGGTGCGGCCGGAGCCTCGTTCGATCACGGCAGGACCACCGGCCCTTCGGCGTCGGGGCCGGTCGGGTCGGCAAGCATCGGCGTCGGCCCGCCGGGTAGGACGGCGCTCGGGTCGGCGAGGGCAAGCCGTACGTCGACCACCCTGGCTGCGGTGAAGGCGTCGCTGTCGGCGTAGTGGGTGGCGACCCGATCGGCGGCGGCGGCGAGGTGGCCGGTGGCGCCTCGGACGGCGTAGACCATGTCGGCGGTGGCCTGCTGCGTCTCGTGGTGCGCATGCAGGAACGTGACCAACTCGACGAAGGCGTCGCACGGGTTGGGCAGTTTCGCGGACATGTCCTCGGCGATGTACGACAGGTGGGGCGCGTAGTTGCTCTCGACTTCGGCGGCGAGCCGGTCGGCGAAGTCGCGGAGCTGCCTGATGTCGGCCTCGATGCCGCCGTATCCGCGCAACCAGGGCGCTGGCCGGCCCTCCTCAGGGATCACGGATCCTCCCTACGTGTGACGGCACCGCTTCCCTGAGTGAGGGTAGCGGCTCGTCAAGCCCCTGGCAGCCCCCGTCCGGGTAGGTCGGGTCAGCGGGGCAGGCCGGCGGCGCGCCACCCGCCGGGGCCGGCCGGACGCCCGCTGCGCGCCCAGGCGGACGCGGTCATCGGGGCGGGGGTCACGGCTGGGCGGGAGCGGACGACGATCGCCCCGACGAGAGCGGCCAACTCCTCGGCGGTGGGTACACCGCGGACGACCCGGATCAGCGGCTCTTCGGCAGACATGACGCCAGGGTACGCGGCGCGAAGTTGCGGGAAGCGGACAGTGGCGTGCCGGCGGTGTGAGCGTCGGCGGGTCCGGGTACCGTCTCAGCGATGTCGAACGCGCTTCCCCAACTTGTCGCTGACCGATACCGGCTCCTGTCGCCGCTCGGCCAGGGTGGCATGGGCCGGGTGTGGAAGGCGCGCGACGAGGTGCTGCACCGGGACGTCGCCATCAAGGAGTTGGTGCCGCCGCCCGGTCTCACCGACGAGGAACGCCGCGAGATGCGGGAGCGCTCGTTGCGGGAGGCCCGGGCCATCGCCCGGCTCAACCACGCCAATGTCGTTCGCATCTTCGACGTGCTGCGCACCGACGGCGATCCGTGGATCGTCATGGAGTACGTGGCGTCGAAGTCGTTGCAGGACACACTCGCCGAAGACGGCCCGGTGTCGGTGGCCCGCACGGTGGAGATCGGGCTCGGTGTGCTGGGTGCGCTCAGCGCCGCGCACAAGGCGGGCGTCATGCACCGCGACGTCAAGCCGGGCAACGTGTTGCTCGGCGAGGACGGCCGGGTGGTGTTGACCGACTTCGGCCTCGCCACGATTCCGGGCGACCCGAACGTGACCCGCACCGGCATGGTGCTCGGCTCGCCCGCGTACATCTCTCCGGAGCGTGCCCGGGACGGCACGGCCGGGCCGGAGGCCGACCTGTGGTCGCTGGGAGCGACGCTCTACGCGGCCGTCGAGGGCAAGTCGCCGTACGCCCGGCCCTCGGCGATCGGCACCCTGGCCGCGCTGGCCACCGAGCCGATCCCGCCGCCGAAGAACGCCGGCCCGCTCAAGGCCGTGCTCAACGGGCTGCTGCGCAAGGACCCGAACGAGCGGATCACCGCCGAGGTGGCGGAGCGGTTGCTGCGCCGCGCCGGAGGCAAGCGGTCGCGCGGGATCTCACTGCTCGATGGAGTACGCCGACCGGGGCCGAACGGTCCGCGTGAGCCGCGCCTGCCGGTGGTGCCGGCCCCGCGACCCGCCGAGAGTGTCGACCGGCCGGTGTCACCACCACCAGCCGCCGCGGCGTCGGCTGCTGCCGTGTCGCCGGCCGCCGACGCGGCACCGGCCGCCGCCGCGACCTCTGCCGCCACGCCGACGGCCGCCGACGCCACACCGACGGCCGTGGTTTCGTCCGGTGTGGATGCCGCCCCGGCCGCGTCGGAGCCGACCGCCACGATCGACCGCCCGGCCCCGTCCGACGCCGACCCGACCGCGAAGGTCACGGTCACGGGCGACACCACCGACGACGGTACGACCAACGACGACGAGCCGACGGTTGTCGACGGCCCGCCGGTGGCTCCGGAGCAGCGCAAGCCGTCGACCCCGACGGCGCTGATGCCTCCGGTGGGTCCGGCCGGTCGCGCGGCGGTGCCGCTGTCGGACGGCACGAAGCCGAACAACACCCGCCGCAACGTGCTGGTCGGGGCCCTGGTCGCGCTGCTGCTGATCGGCCTCGTGGTTGTCGTGCCGATGCTGACCAAGGACGACGACAAGACCCCGCAGGCCAACCCGACCGGTGCGGCCACGACCTCGGCGCCCGCGCCGACCTCAGCTGCCGCGCCACCACCGCCGACGACGGGTGCGCCCACCCCGTCGGCCTCGGCCACGCCCTCGGCGGACCCGAACGCGCTACCGGCAGGCTGGAAGCTGCACAAGGACCCGGCAGGCTTCGCCCTGCCGATGCCCGACGGCTGGGTGCGTAGCCAGGTCAACGGCAACACGGTCGTCTTCAACCAGTCCAACGGGCCGGGAAAGCTGCTCGTGCAGTGGACCAATTCCCCGAAGAAGGATGCGGTAGCGGACTGGCGGGAGCAGGAGCCAAACCGCAAGAGGCTCGTCAACAACTACCAGAACCTCGGCATCGTGGCCTGCGACTTCTGGAAGACCTGCGGCGACTGGGAGTGGCTGGAGACCCGGGACGGGCAGCGGATCCACGTCCGTAACCGTGGGTTCGTGACGGCCAGTGACCGGGGCTACGCCCTGCGGTGGGAGATCGCGGAGAAGGACTGGCAGGCCAAGCTGCCGGACTTCGACCGGATCGCCAAGGGCTTCGTGCCCGACCGCCAGGACTGAAGCTCCTCGCATGACCTTCCGTCGTTCTGGGTATTTGACCTTCGACGACGGAGGGAGGCACGACATGGGTTACCGACGGAGGGACACCCGGCCTCGGCTGGCACTGTGGATGCTCGTCGCGCTCGGCGACGCGATCCTGCTGCTGGTCGCCGTGGGGGTTCCGGCGCTCATCGCACTGCTCGGCGTCGTGATCGTTGCTGGTTCCGGGGTGGCCGCCTGGCGGCTGTCGCGCAGGGGTGCTCTGGCTCGCGAGGAAGCTGTGGTGCCGGCCCTGAGCCGGCGGCGGGCCTGAATCGACGGTGTGGCGGCAGCCGGACCGATTGTCGACCGTGAGGTGACCGTCGATCCCGCTGCCGCCAACGGCCCGGTCAGGTGTTGTTGGCCAGGGCGATCAGGCGGCTCCGGTCGCCGTTCCAGTAGTTGCGGTCCACGTTGCCGCTGATCCCGGAGACAGCGCCGGTGCTGGTGTACTGCCAGAAGCTCCACACCGACGCGCCGGCCGGCAGGGCGCCGGGCGTGCTCGACCAGCGGGCCAGCCAGAGCGGGTGGTTCGCCCACGGGCCGGTCCAGTTGCCGGTGCACTGGTTCCACCAGCTCGTGGTGGTGTAGATGACCGCGTACCGGCCGGTGCGGGAGCGGTAGGTGTTCAGGAAGTCCTGCACCCAGTTGCGCATGCCGGTCGTGCTGAGCCCGTAGCAGTAGCCGCCGCTGTACGGGTTGCCCTCGATGTCCAGCGCGGCCGGCAGGGTGCGGCTGTCCGCGGACCAGGCCCCGCCGTTGGAGGCCAGGTAGTTGGCCTGGGTGGAGCCGGCGGAGATGTTCGGTCGGGCGAAGTGGTACGCCCCGCGGATCACCCCGGCGTTGTACGCGTTGACGTAGTTCGCGTTGAAGTTCGGGTCCTTGTAGCTGGTGCCCTCGGTCGCCTTGATGAAGGCGAACTGGATGCCTGCGTTGCGCACGCTGGTCCAGTTGATGGTGCCCTGGTAGCGGGACACGTCGACGCCGGGTGTGGTGGCGGCGGCCGCCGGTCCGGCGGTCGCGACCAGGGCCGCCGCCGCGGTGGCGAGGACGGTGAGGCCGGCCGCGAGCGCGCGGCGCAGCGATGACGAGGTACGGGCCATGAGTGCCTCCAAGAGGATCGCTCTATCGATATCCATCTTTGGAGGTTAGTGCCCAAGATCGCAATAGTGACTGAAGAAAGTTACATCGACGGGCCGCGAAGGCCCGGTGCTCGGGGAGGGATGGTTCAGCGCAGCGAGGCCGGGTCGAGCTGCCAGCGGAACGGCTCGACGACGGTCAGCGTCTCGCCGGGCTTGGCCACCTGGTCCTCGACGTAGTGCTCACCGTCCAGCCGGAACAGCCGCAACGAGTGGCCGTCACCGTCCTGCTCGACCAGCAGGTACCAGGGGATTCGCGCGATGGCGTAGAGCTGCATCTTGAGTAGACGATCGGCGGCGGCGTCGCCCGGCGAGACGACCTCACCAACCAGGGACACCCGGTCAGCGTCGAGAAAAGTGCCTTCGTGGAACGCCGCCGGTAGGCTCGCGCCCCATGATGTCGATCGACGGACTGGGCGACCTGTGGGACACGCTGTTCGGCGCGCAGCCGGACCCGCCCGCGCTGCTGGTGCTGATCACCGCCGCCGTGGCGCTGGTGGTGGTGTCCACCCGTCTGCCCTGGCGGATCGCCCGTAACGCCATCACCATCGCGCACGAGGGTGGCCACGCCCTGGTGGCCCTGCTCACCGGCCGCAAGCTGCGCGGCATCCGGTTGCACTCGGACACGTCCGGGTTGACGCTGTCCGCCGGACGTCCCACCGGGCCGGGCATGATCCTCACCCTGCTCGCCGGATACGTCGCCCCGCCACTGGTCGGGTTGGCCGGCGCGTGGCTGCTCGGCGGCAACCGGATCACACTCCTGCTCTGGGTGGCGGTGGTGCTGCTGCTGGCCATGCTCGTCATGATCCGCAACGCCTTCGGCGTGGTGTCGCTGCTGGTCACCGGTGCGCTGGTGTTCGCCGTCTCCTGGTACGCCACCCCGCAGGTCCAGGCCGCGTTCGCGTACGCCGGGGTGTGGTTCCTGTTGCTCGGTGGGGTGCGGCCGGTGGTCGAGCTGCAACGGCTGCGCTCGCGGGGCCGGATGCCCGCCTCCGACGCCGACCAGCTCGCCGGACTGACCCCGTTCCCGGCGATCTTCTGGGTGACCGTCTTCGCGTTGATCAACCTGGCCGCCCTGGTCGCAGGCGCCCTGCTGCTGACCGGCCCGATCCTCACCGACGCGGGCCTGACCGTCTGACTCTCCTCAGTCGATCATGGAGTTGTGGTGGGCCGCGAAAGCCGCGATCCGTCCGTAATCGGGCACCAGAACTCCATGATCGACGGCGATGCCCGGGCTGCGGGCGGGCAGAATGAGTCCATGCGATACGTGATCATCGGGGCAGGTGCGGTCGGCGGGACCATCGGCGTACTGCTGGACCAGGCTGGCCGGGACGTGACACTGGTGGCCCGGGGTGCGCACCTCGACGTGATCCGGGAGCGGGGTCTGACCCTGCGGCAGCCCGACGGCGAGATCACCGCCCGGCTCGCCGCCACGGACGGGCCCGGCGACGAGCCGCTGCCGGCGGACACGGTGCTGGTCCTCACCGTCAAGTCGCAGGACACCGCCGGCGCGCTGGCCGCCTGGGTGGACGCGCCGGTGGCCGGCGGCGGTACGGCCGGTGAGCGGCTGCCGCTGGTGACCGCGCAGAACGGGGTGGCGAACGAGCGGGCCGCGCTGCGCCTCTTCGCCGACGTGCACCCGGTCTGCGTCTGGCTGCCCGCCACCCACCTGGACCCGGGGGTGGTGGTGGCCAACGGCTACCCGCACCCGGGAATGCTCCACATCGGCCGCTACCCGAGCGGTGCCGACGACACCGACCGGGCGATCGCCGCGGACCTGGACGCCGCCGGCTTCGTCGCCCCGGTGCGCGCGGACGTGCTGCGCTGGAAGTACGGCAAGCTGCTCAGCAACCTGGGCAACGGGCTACAGGCGCTGCTCGGCCGGGACATCCCCGACGAGTTGGCCGAGCGGGTACGCGCCGAGGGCGTCGCCGTGCTCGCCGCCGCCGGGATCGCGCACACCTCACCGGAGGAGGAGAAGGCCGAACGTGGTGACCTGGTCGGCCAGCGCCCGGTCGACGGGGAGGCCCGCTCCGGTGGCTCCACCTGGCAGAGCCTGGCCCGGGGCACCGGTTCGACCGAGGTCGACCACCTCAACGGAGAGGTCGCGCTGCTCGGCCGGCTGCACGGCGTACCGACGCCGACGAACGTCGCCGTCCAACGGGCGGTACGCCAGGCGGTCCGGGAGGGGATCGGGGCCGGCGCGTTTCCACTCGCCGACCTGGAGAAGATGATCGCCTGACCGGGGCAACCGACCACCCGGCCCCGCGCGTGTTCCCTCCGACCGACACGGGGAGGTAGCGGGTGCCGGACGTCGACGGGTTCGACGAGTTCTACCGGGGGAGTCGGCAACGGCTGCTCGGGTTCGTCTACGCCCTCACCGGCGACCGGGGCGAGGCGCAGGACGCCGTGCAGGAGGCGTACATCCGGGCCTGGCAGCGCTGGTCCACGGTCGGTGGGTACGACGATCCGGAGGCGTGGGTGCGGGTGGTGGCCAGCCGGATCGCCGTCAGCCGGTGGCGCAGCCTGCGCAGTCGGGCCCGCGCGTACCTGCGGCACGGGGCCACCGACACCGTTCCCGGCCCGGGCACCGACACCGTCGAGGTGGTCGCCGCGCTGCGGCGGCTGCCGGAGGAGCAACGCGTCGCCATCGCCCTCTACTACCTGATGGGCATGCCGGTCGCCGAGGTGGCACGGGAGACCGAAGCCCCGGTGGGCACGGTGAAGGCCCGACTCTCCCGGGGGCGTGCCACGCTCGCCGGGCTGCTCGCCGTCTCTGACCTGGAGGAGGCCGCCGATGCGTGACGATCCGACCTTCGTCGAACAGATCCAGCGGGAGTTGCAGGACGTGCGCTGGCTCGAGCCGGCGGAGATCCGCTCCCGGGCCCGCCGTCGCAGCCAGCGCAAGATCGTGGTGGCCACCGTCGTGCTGGCCCTCGCCGGGGTCTCCGCCGTGGCGGTCGCCGCCCCGGGGAAGTCTCCGTCAGCCGGCGCGCCAGCCGCCGCGCCGGCCCGCGGCGAGATCACCGCCGACGCACTGTTGCAGCCGGCCGACCTGGCGCAACCGGTCGCCGTCCAGCTCAGTGAATCAGGGCTGGGGGAGCCGGTCCGGCTGGAGGACATACTCGGCCACTGCCGGACCAGCCAGGCGCTACCGGAGGGCTGGCAGATCTCCCGGTGGTCCCGCTCGCAGACCCTGCTGCGGGAGCACCCGCCGGGCGTCCGGGAGGACCGGCGGGTACTGGTCATGCAGGATCTCTTCCGGCTGACGCCGGAGGCGGCCACCCAGGTCTTCGCCAGTCTGGACGACCTTGTCGCTCCCTGTGCCCAATGGCTGAGCGTCGGGCCGATCCCGGCGGCAGGAGGCACCCGCACGGCAGAAGTGCTGCATCGGTGGGCGGTGGCGCGGCGGGGCTTCGCCGGGGACGACGCCGCCATCCTGCAGGACTCGCTCACCGCCCCCCGCGACGTGCAGACCGGGGAGCCGCTCGCCGATGATCCGACGCCGATCCTGCTGGCGGTCGTCCGGGTCGGCGACACCGTCTCGGTGCTCCGCCTCGGCTACGAAAGCACCGAGGCGGAACTCATGCAGCTCGCCGTGGCGGCGGCCACCCGGATGTGCGCCGCCGCCAAC
Source organism: Micromonospora sp. B9E7 (assembly GCF_039871815.1). Lineage (NCBI taxonomy): Bacteria > Bacillati > Actinomycetota > Actinomycetes > Micromonosporales > Micromonosporaceae > Micromonospora > Micromonospora sp. B9E7. The sequence continues at coordinate 74,119 of NZ_JBDPLX010000030.1, read as the reverse complement.
CCGCCCTGCTGACCCCGCCCCGCCCCGCCCCGCACGGACGAAGACCCCGCCCACGCGCGCGCCGACCCCGCCCACGCGCGCGATGACCCCGCCCACGCGCGCGATGACCCCGCCCACGCGCGCGATGACCCCGCCCACGCGCGCGATGACCCCGCCCACGCGCGCGATGACCCCGCCCACGCGCGCGATGATCCGCACAACATCGGGGACGTTGGTGCCTCGCGAGCCCCGGAGGCAGCACTTTACGTGAAGTTGCGCGGATCAGGCCGGCGCGAGCCGGGCGCGAGACACGCGCGGCGCGGGTCGGGGTGGGTCGGGGATCAGAGCGGGATGTTGCCGTGCTTCTTCGGGGGCAGGGTCTCCCGCTTGGTGCGCAGGACACGCAGCGCCCGCACGATCTGCGTACGCGTCTCGTGCGGCGGGATCACCGCGTCGACGTACCCGCGCTCGGCGGCCACGTACGGGTTGGCCAGGGTGTCCTCGTACTCGGCGATCTTCTCGGCCCGTACCGCCGCCGGGTCGTCCGCGCCGGCCAGCTCGGAGCGGTAGAGGATGTTCACCGCTCCCTGCGCGCCCATCACGGCGATCTGGGCGGTCGGCCAGGCGAAGTTCAGGTCTGCGCCGAGGTGCTTGGAGCCCATCACGTCGTACGCCCCGCCGTACGCCTTGCGAGTGATCACGGTGACCTTGGGGACGGTCGCCTCGGCGTACGCGTAGATGAGCTTGGCGCCCCGGCGGATGATGCCGTCCCACTCCTGGCCGGTGCCGGGCAGGAAGCCGGGCACGTCCACGAAGGTCAGCACCGGGATGTTGAACGCGTCGCAGGTGCGGACGAACCGGGCGGCCTTCTCCGAGGCGGCGATGTCCAGGGTGCCGGCGAAGTGCATCGGCTGGTTGGCGACCACGCCCACCGGCCGTCCCTCGACCCGGCCGTAGCCGACCACGATGTTCTGCGCGTAGAGCGGTTGGACCTCGAGGAAGTCCCCGTCGTCGAGGACGTGCTCGATCACCGTGTGGATGTCGTACGGCTGGTTGGCGGAGTCCGGGATCAGGGTGTCCAGCTCGCGGTCCTCGTCACTGATCTCCAGCGAGGCGGGAGCCTCGAACACCACCGGCTCGTCGAGGTTGTTCGACGGCAGGTACGACAGCAGCGCCTTCACGTAGTCGACCGCGTCCTCCTCGTCGCTGGCGAGGTAGTGCGCGTTGCCGCTGCGGGAGTTGTGCGTACGCGCCCCGCCCAGCTCCTCCATGCCGACGTCCTCACCGGTCACCGTCTTGATGACGTCTGGTCCGGTGATGAACATGTGCGAGGTCTGGTCGACCATCACGGTGAAGTCGGTGACCGCCGGGGAGTAGACCGCGCCGCCGGCGCAGGGACCCATCACCAGCGAGATCTGCGGGATGACACCGGAGGCCCGTACGTTGCGGAAGAAGATCTCCCCGTAGAGGCCGAGCGAGACCACGCCCTCCTGGATGCGTGCGCCACCGGAGTCGTTGATGCCGACCACCGGGCAGCCGATCTTCATGGCCAGGTCCATCACCTTGACGATCTTCTCGCCGAAGACCTCACCGAGTGAGCCACCGAAGACCGTGAAGTCCTGTGCGAAGACGCACACCTGTCGGCCGTCCACCGTGCCGTAGCCGGTGACCACGCCGTCGCCGTACGGACGGTTCTTCTCCAGCCCGAAGGCCGTGGACCGGTGCCGGGCCAGCTCGTCCAGCTCGACGAAGGAGCCCTCGTCGAGCAGCATCTCGATCCGCTCGCGGGCGGTCCTCTTGCCGCGGGCGTGCTGCTTCTCGACCGCGCGGGCCGACCCGGCGTGCACCGCCTCGTCGACCCGGCGCTCCAGGTCCGCCAGCTTGCCCGCGGTGCTGTGGATGTTGGTCCCGGTCTCGGTAGTCACCCAGGGAATATAACGATGGTTCAGGTGGGTGCCGCTGTGCAGTACGCCTCAGTGCCGACGCGACGACCGCCGTAGGCTGACGGGATGTCGGGCTCCCCGTACACCGATCTGGACCGCCCGCCGCTGTCGGCGGCCCGGCTGCGCCGCGCGTTGGTCGCGCCGAACGGGCCGTGGGCCCGGCTGGAGCTACGCACCGAGACCGGCTCCACCAACGCCGACGTGGCCGAGGCCGCTCGGGCCGGCGAGCCCGAGGGTCTGGTCGTGGTCGCCGAGCAGCAGACCGCCGGGCGTGGCCGACGCGGTCGGGTCTGGCAGTCGCCGGCCCGGGCCGGCATCACCACCAGCGTGCTGCTGCGGCCCGGCGAGGCCGTGCCGGACCGCGGTTGGCTGGCGGTGCCACCCACGGGGTACGGGTGGCTGCCGTTGCTGGCCGGCGTGGCGCTGGTGGAGGCGGTGGCCCGGTTGGCCGAGCTGGAGGCCACCCTCAAGTGGCCCAACGACCTGCTGATCGACGACGCGAAGTGCGCGGGCGTGTTGGCCGAGGTGGTGCCCGGGCGTTCACCGGACGAGCCGGCGGCCATCGTGCTCGGCATCGGGCTCAACGTGACGCTGCGCGCGGACGAGCTGCCGGTGAACCCGACCGGGCTGCCGGCCACGTCGCTGCAACTGGCCGGCGCGGCGGCCACCGACCGGGACCCGCTGCTGCGTGCGCTGCTGCGCTCGGTGGCCGAGTGGTACGAGCGTTGGCGTTCGGCGAGCGGCGATGCGGTGGCCAGCGGCCTGCGCGACGCCTACCTGGCAGCCTGCGCGACGATCGGCCGTGAGGTGCGCGTCATGCTTCCCGACGGTGAGGTGCTGAGCGGCACCGCGACCGGGGTGGACCGGGACGGCCAGCTCCAGGTGGCCACTGCGACCGCCATCCGCACCCTGGCCGCCGGTGACGTCCTCCACCTGCGCTGATCCACTTCTCGCGATGCCGGGGTCGCATCCCGCGTACGACGGACGGGAGCCGCGCGGTGCCGGCCCACTTTGCATGATCGTGAAGAGTGGGGTGGGGCCGCGTGGCGGATGTTGTGGTGGGCTCTGGGGGGTTTACCGTCTGCGCGTCGAGAAGATGGCGTTGGAGGTTTCCCGTGGCGTTTCCCGAAGATGTGCTCACCAAGGACGAGCACGTCGTGCTGCACCTACATCCGCACTGGAAGGCACTGATCCGGCCGATCGCGGTGCTGGTGCTGGCGATCGCCGCGGTGGTGGTCGGCGTGCTCCTGCTGCCCGAGAGCAGCGGCGGTTCGATCGCGCTGGCCGTGATCGGGGTGATCGCCCTGGTCGCGGTGCTGTGGCTCGGTCTGTGGCCGTTCCTGGTCTGGCGTACCACCCACTACCTGTTCACAAATGAACGCGTGCTGTTGCAGCAGGGTGTCTTCTCCCGGGACCGGCGGGACCTCCCGCTCACCCGGATCAACGACCACTCGATGAACCAGCACTTCTTCGAGCGTCTGCTGGGCTGCGGCACGCTCACCATCGAGTCGGCCGGCGAGCGCGGCCAGTCGGTGCTGGCCGACGTGCCGGGGGTCAGCCGTGTGCAGACCACCCTCTACGAGTTGGTCGAGGCGCAGCACGACAAGCACTCGTTGGGCGACGGGGAGATGCGCGACATCCTGGCCGACATGAGCGAGGGTAAGCCGCTGCGCGACACCACGACCTGATCGTCCGGAACGACGGTGACCCGCCCCGACCGAAGTCGGGGCGGGTCAGTCGTGCGGTTCGACAGTGGGCGGGGCGCTCGCGGGCGGTACGGCCCCGTCCGCCGACGGCGAGCTGGCGGCCGCTTCGGCTGCGCCGCTTTCGGGCAGGTCGGTGGCGGGTGCGCCGGCTTCCGGCAGGTCGGTGGCGGGTGTGCCGGCTCCGGGTGGGTCGCCCTCGGTCGGTCGCGCGGCGAACCAGCCACGGAACCGGGTGCGCAGCACCTCCTGCTCGGGCCGGTCGTCCGGGCCGAGGCGGAGCATGGTGCCGGTGAGGCTGACGGTGCCGAGCCCCGGCCGGGCGGTGGACGGTCGGGCGCCCATCACGTCGACCCGGACGGCGAGCCGGTCGCCCGCGCGCACGGGAGCGAGCCAGCGCAGCTCCTCCAGGCCGGGAGAGGCGTCCGCCGCCGCCCGGGACAGCAGGTGGTCGACGTAGGCGCGCATGAACAGGCTGACCGTGTAGAAGCCGCTCGCGATCAACCCACCGTGCCGGCTCTCCCCGGCCAGGTCGGGGTCGACGTGGTACCACTGCGGGTCGAATCGACGGGCGAAGGCGACCATCTCGTCGCCGTCCACGGTGACCACGCCGAGATCGACGGTGAGCCCGGGGACGAGATCCTCGAAGAACAGCTCGGCGGGTTGCCCGGTGCCGGAGCGCGCGGCGGCTGTCGTCACCGGCGGGGTGAGCGGCGGGTGCCGACGTGCAGTTCCGCGGCGAGTTCCGCGTCCAGGTCGGCAGCGGGGCTGACGCTCAACCGCCTGGGCCGCCCCTGCGTGGGAGCGCCGGGCGGTGGGTCGCCACGGTGCGCGGCCTCCGCCTCCTCCAGCTCGGAGACTGACTCGGCGAGCTCGGCGACCGGGTCCATCTCCGCCATGGTGTCCCACTCGTCGCGCGGGATGTCGTGCCAGGTGGAATCCGACTTCGTCTCGTCCTCGACCGCCGTGACCGGCTGGAAGACGAAGGTCCGGTAGGACCAGAAGCGGAACAGTGTGGCGAGCAGGACGCCGACGGTCTTGGCCACGTTCAATGCGAGCAGGCCGTGCACGCCGAGGCCGTACTTGGCCGCAGCCACCGCACCGAGCTCAATGAGGAGGCCAGCGCCATTGAAAAGGAAGAAAAGGACGTATTCTCGTCGAAGTGCCGATTTCGGGCGATCCCGGTACGTCCAGTGCCGATTCATGAGGTACGACGTGATCGTGGCGACGATGGTCGCGATCACGGTTGCCTTCAACTGACCATTGACGAAGACGGTCAGTGCAAGGGCATTGAACACCGCGTAATTGATGACGGTGTTGATGCCGCCGACGATGCCGAACTTGAGCGCCTCGTGGATGATCTTCTGCCAGCGCTCAGGCAGCAGACGGACAAGACGCATGCGAAACACCTTAGGGCAGTCGTGGCGGCCGGCGATCACCGGCCGAACAGGGTGGGCGGCAGGTCACGCCCCGTGGTCACGGTCGGGCATGACCTGCGGAACGGTCGGGGTTCCCGCTTCGACGAAGACGAACCGCCGGTACGACCAGAATCGGAACAGCGTGCCGAGCCCTGTGCCGACGATGTAGCTGGCCACGTTGTCGGCCAGGCGTGTCTCGAACACGGCCGGCCAGATGCTGCCGAGCCCGTATCGACTGATCGCGAGGCAGGCCACCGCGATGCCGAGCCCAACTGCGTTGAACAGGAAGAACAGCGCGTACTCGCGGGCCGGGTTGTTGCGCTGACGGTGGCGCCACGTCCAGAACCGGTTGCCCACGAAGGCGACGGAGGCCGCGATCACCGTGGAGATCGTCTTGGCTGTCAGCTCTTCCACGCCGCGACTGCTCGTCAGGTAGTTGAAGAGCGCGAAGTCGATGAGGAAGGCGACGCCGCCCACGGTGGCGAACTTGCTCATCTCGCGGACGAGGTGACCGAAGCGGTCCAGCAGGGTGCGGACCAGACCCGTTCGGGTCTGCCGGGGACCCGGTTGCTCCCCGGTCATCGTGGCGGCCACGGGGCGAGCCTACCGGCTGTGGACCAGTCAGCGGGGTAGCAACGGCGAGCGGGTGTGGCCGCGCACGGGAGGTCAGCGCCGTGTGCGGAACGGTTGAACGCAGCGTAACCAATTGGGAGGACTGTCGCGGCCCGGAACGGGAATCCACGCACCGGTCGGCGGGGCATGTCCACGGCCCGACCGCAACAAGAGTCCGCCGGGGTGCACAACAAGATTTGCGTGAAACTGCGCGGGAAAGCGGGTATTAGCTCGTGATGCCGCAGCGTAGCCGTAGCTTGTGCAGTTCTTCACAACCAGTCCCACTGACTCGGAAGGCTGTCCGGTTTACGCTGAGGCCAATCCCAGGTTTCCACGAAGGCGACGCATCGCGCCGCTGAGTCTCGTGCATCCCATAGATCGGTCAGCGTCGACCACAAGGAGATGTGTCATGGTTGCTCCGGCTGTTGTGCGGGGTATCGATCAGGCCCCGACGTCCCACCCGAAACTGCTCGCCTGGGTCCGTGAGGTCGCGGAACTGACCACCCCCGACCGTGTCGTCTGGGTGGACGGGTCCGACGAGGAGTGGCGCCGCCTCACCGACGAGCTGGTCGAGGCCGGGACGCTGGTCCGACTGAACCCGGAGAAGAAGCCCAACTCGTTCTACGCGCGTACCGATCCGACGGACGTCGCCCGGGTCGAGGAACGCACCTACATCTGCTCCGTCGACGAGGCGGACGCCGGCCCCACCAACAACTGGATGGCGCCGGCCGAGATGAAGCGGACGATGACGGATCTGTACCGGGGCTCGATGCGCGGTCGCACGATGTACGTCATTCCGTTCGTGATGGGCCCGGTCGAGGCCGAGTCTCCGATGTTCGGTGTCGAGATCACCGACAGCCCGTACGTGGTCGCGTCGATGCGCATCATGACGCGGATGGGCGCCCGGGTCCTCGAGGCGATGGGTGACGACGCGGACTTCGTGCACGCCCTGCACTCGATCGGCGCGCCGCTCGCCCCCGGTCAGCAGGACGTCGCCTGGCCGTGCAACGAGACCAAGTACATCTCGCACTTCCCGGAGACGCGGGAGATCTGGTCGTACGGCTCCGGTTACGGCGGCAACTCGCTGCTCGGCAAGAAGTGCTACTCCCTGCGGATCGCCAGCGTGATGGGCCGGGACGAGGGCTGGCTCGCCGAGCACATGCTGATCCTCAAGATCACCTCGCCGGAGGGCAAGACCTACCACATCGCCGGCGCGTTCCCGTCCGCCTGCGGCAAGACCAACCTCGCCATGGTGGAGCCGACCATCCCGGGTTGGAAGGTCGAGACCATCGGCGACGACATCGCCTGGATGCGGTTCGGCCCGGACGGCCGCCTCTACGCGGTCAACCCCGAGTACGGCCTGTTCGGCGTCGCGCCCGGCACCGACTGGAAGACCAACGCCAACGCCATGCGCACCCTGGACCGGGGCAACTCCGTCTTCACCAACGTCGGCCTCACCGACGACGGGGACGTCTGGTGGGAGGGCATGGGCGAGCCGCCGGCGCACCTGATCGACTGGAAGGGCAACGACTGGACGCCGGAGAGCGACAGCCTCTCCTCCCACGCGAACAGCCGGTTCTGCACCCCGATCACCCAGTGCCCGATCCTCGCCGACGAGTACTTCGACCCGAACGGCGTGCCGATCGACGCGATCCTCTTCGGTGGCCGCCGCAAGGACACCGTCCCGCTGGTGACCGAGGCCCGCGACTGGGTGCACGGCGTCTACATGGGTGCCACGCTCTCCTCGGAGACCACCGCGGCCGCGTCCGGTGCCGTCGGCGTGGTCCGTCGGGACCCGATGGCGATGCTGCCGTTCATCGGCTACCACGCCGGGGACTACTTCCGGCACTGGATCGAGATGGGCAAGGGCGCCGACGGTGACGAGGCGAAGCTGCCGAAGATCTACTACGTCAACTGGTTCCGCAAGGACCCGGAGGGCTCGTTCCTCTGGCCGGGCTTCGGGGAGAACTCCCGGGTGCTCAAGTGGGTCGTCGAGCGGATCGAGGGCACGGCCGGCGCGGTCGAGACCCCGGTGGGCATGGTTCCCGCACCGGACGCGCTGGACGTCGAGGGCCTGGACATGACCCCGGAGGACGTCCGGATCGCCCTGAAGGTCGACCCGGACGAGTGGCGCAACGAGCTGCCGATGATCACCGAGTGGTTCGAGAAGTTCGGTGACAAGCTGCCCGGTGTGCTCTGGGCCGAGCTGGACGCGCTGCGTGCGCGTCTGGACGCAGCGCAGCCGCAGCGGTAGGTGTGAAGACCGCCCCCTGCGGGCATCATCGGATCCCATGAGGACGGCCGCCGAGACCCAGGTCCGGCGGCCGTCCGCCGTCCGGGTGCTCACCATCCTGCTCGCGACGACGGCGGCGGCGACCGTCCTGGTCGAGCTGCTCAACTGGTGGTACGCCCCGGAGCAGGGCGTCGGGCTGGCCGTACGGACCGGCTGGGCGATGTTGCGCTCGTTCGGCTTCCTGCTGTTGATCGGGCACGTCCGACGGGGCCGTACGGTGGCCCGCCCGTTCGGGTTGATCCTCGCGGTCACCACGATCTTCGCGGTCGGCCGACTCATCGTGCCCCGGCAGGGGGTGCCGCCGCTGCCCGGGCTGCTCGGCTTCGCCGTGCTCACCGCGCTCTGCGCCGCGGTGGTCTGGCTGCTCTACCGCTCGTCGGCGCTGGCCGGGCACCTGGTCCGGCACCGGCCCAGGCTCGTCATCGACCGGGCCGGCATCTCCTGGCGGGAGACCCCTCCGCGCCGACCGCAGGCCAACGCCTGGCTGTTGACCAGCCGGGTGGCGGCGTTCACCTACAGCCCGCTGATGCTGGTACCAGCCCTGGTGGCCGGAGGATCCATCCTGGACGGGCGGCTGAGCGCGGTACCGGCCGTGTTGTTCTGGTTCGGAGCGGGCATCGCCGCCAGCTACGCCGTGCTGTTCTGCACCGCGTTCCTGATGCGGGGCAAGGACTGGGCGCGCGGCCTGCTGGTCGCCGTCACGGTCGCCGTACTCGCCGTGGACCTGCCGCTGTGCTGGTGGCTGCTCGGCGTGGACGGCCTGGTCCGCGACGGCGGCCCGCTGGTCGCCGCCGCGGCGCTGGCCTTCTACGGCCTGCGTCGGGCCGCCCGCGCGAAGGACGCCGTGCCGGCCTGAGCACGGCAGCCCGGGGTTTGTGTCGAGTGTCGGCCTCGGCTGCGTACCCCCATGAGGTAGTCGCAGCCGCTGTAGAGCTGCCCCACGTATGGGGCAGCCGGCCTGTCAGTCCTTCTGCGCCCGCGCGGTGCCGCCGTGGCCCAGGGGTCAGACCGCTGCCCCACGAACGGGGCAGCTCGACAGGCGCGTCAACAGGTATGTCGGCCCCTGCCAGTCGGGTGGCCGCCCGGCGTGATCAGGACCGTCGATGCTCCGGATGACGGCGTTCGCGGAGGCGGAAGGCCGGAAAGTCGCGCCGCGCGGGATCGGTCGACGTGAGCGGGAAGGGGGCAGGATGGCAGGTGGGCGTCGGACACACCGGCTGGCGCGGGCGGCGTAGGCGAATCGCCGAGGCGGTGTCGGAACGGCACGGTCGCGCCGCGTTGGACGGAGGGAGGCGCGGTGAGCGACGAGTTCGACGTGGTGGTGGTGGGAGCCGGACCGGCGGGGGCAGCCGCCGCGCTGACCGCCCGCCGGGCGGGTGCCAGCGTGCTGCTGCTGGACCGGGCCGACTTCCCCCGGGACAAGGCGTGTGGCGACGGGATCGCCGCGCACTCGGTGGACGTGCTCGCCGAGCTCGGGGTGACCGACGCGGTGGCGGGCTACGCCCCGCTGCCCGCCCTACGCATGATCGCGCCGGGTGGCGGTGCTGTGGCCCGGGCGCTGCCCCGACCCGCGTACACCGTGCCCCGGGAGGTCTTCGACGCGCGCCTCGTGGCGGCTGCCGTGGCGGCCGGCGCCCAACTGCGTCGGCACACCGTCCGCCGGGTCGAGCCGCGCGCCGACCGGGTGGTTCTCGACGGGGAGTTGTCGGGTCGGGTGGTGGTGGGCGCGGATGGCGCCGGGTCGGTGGTGCGGCGGGCCCTCGGCCACCCACAGAATCCGGACCGGCACCTGGCGCTGGCCATCCGGGGGTACGCGCCCGCTCTCCCCGGCCCGTCCGAGCAGCTCATCGTCACCTCGCAGGCGCGCTGGCCGGCGTACGCCTGGTCGTTCCCGATCGGCGACGGACGGGCCAACGTCGGGTACGGGGAGGTGCTGCGCGGTGAGCCGTTGAGCCGGGCCTACCTGCTGGACCGGCTGGCCGCGCTGCTGCCCGGCACCGACCTGGCGACGGTGACCGCGTTGCGTGCCCACCATCTGCCCCTGTCCACCCACCGGCCGGCACCGGGTCGAGGTCGCCTGCTGTTGGCCGGGGACGCGCTGTCGTTGATCAATCCGTTCACCGGTGAGGGCATCTTCTACGCGCTGCTCTCCGGTGCGCTTGCCGGCACGGCGGCGGCGCAGGCACCCGAGGAGGCCGCGGCCCGCTACGCCCACGGACTGCGCCGCCGCCTCGGCACCCACCTGCGGCACAGCTCGTTCGCCGCCTGGTTGGCGCGGCGACGGCGGGTGGTGGACGCGGCGGTTCGGGCTGCTCGCCGGGACGACCGGGTGTTCTACGACGTGGTCGAGTTGGGGCTGGGTGACGGGCGTCTCAACGCGCGCACGCTGGCGATGATCGGCATCGGTCTGCCCGGGCGGGGTGGGGCTCCGAGGCAGTGATCTGGGGGAAGGGTCGCTACGCTGCTAGGTGATGACGCTGCGGAACCTTATCTACTCCGTGTACGAGCGCCGGCTCACGGCGAAGCTCGCCGGTAAGCCGGTGCCCCGCCATGTCGGGGTGATGTGCGACGGCAACCGCCGATGGGCGAGGGAGATGGGCTTCGTCGACCCGAACGACGGGCACCGGGTCGGCGCGGCGAAGATCAAGCACGTTCTCGGCTGGTGTGACCAGGCTGGCGTCGGGCACGTCACGCTCTATCTGCTGGCCACCGACAACCTGCGCCGTCCGGCCAGCGAGCTGGACCCACTCCTCAAGATCATTGAGGACCTGGTGGTGGAGTTGGCGGAGGAGGGCAACCCCTGGCGGCTGCGCATCGTCGGGGCGCTCGACCTGTTGCCGGCGCAGACCGCGGCGGCCCTCAAGGGCGCCGAGGAGCGCACCCGCGAGCGCGCCGGCGGCGCGGAGGTCAACATCGCGGTGGGGTACGGCGGTCGCCGGGAGATCACCGACGCGGTCCGCTCGCTGCTGCTGGAGCATGCCGCCTCGGGCGGCACGCTCGAGGAGCTGGCCGAGGTGCTGGACGTCGAGCACATCTCCGAGCACCTCTACACCCGGGGTCAACCCGACCCCGATCTGGTCATCCGCACCAGCGGCGAGCAACGGCTGTCCGGCTTCATGCTCTGGCAGTCCGCGCACTCGGAGTTCTACTTCTGCGAACTCAACTGGCCGGATTTCCGGCACATCGACTTCCTGCGGGCGCTTCGCTCGTACGCCACCAGGCAACGCCGCTACGGCGCCTGAACGGGCGGCGACGCGACCGTCGCCAGCCCGGCCGGTCAGGGCAGGTGGGTCAGTGCCCGGGTGAGGAAGTCGCCCAGGGCGGCCGGCGACTCGATCGTCAGGTCGGCGGCGTTCGCCACCTCGTGACCGGTCTCCGGGTTGGCCACCGCCACACAGACGCCGAGGAAGTCCGGGTCGGCGGCGGCGCGGGCGCGCAGCGCGGCGAAGGCCTTGATGTCGGAGACGTCGTCGCCGAAATACCAGGCACCGGTGGCGCCCTTGATCGCCTCGCCGATGACCATGCCCTTGTCCCGGTCCACTGGCGGCTTGAGCTCCAGCACCATCCGCCCGGCCTGCACCCGCAGCCCCAGCCGGTCGGCCTGCGCCTGCCCCCACTGCTGCACGGTGGAGCCGAGCTGCGGGGCGGTGCGCCAGTGCAACGCGACGGAGAGCCGCTTGTACTCGACCAGGGTGCCGGGTGGCAGCTCCGCCCGGGCCTGGTCGGCCAGCTCCGCCATGGTCGGCACCCAGGGCAGCGCGGCCGGCTCGGTGACGGTCTCCCCGCCGGAGTGGCTGTGCTCCAGCCCGTAGAGGCCGTAGAGGTCCACGCCAGCGAGCCCGCCGAGCTGATCCCGAAGGAACTCGACGGGTCGGGCGGACACGATCGCGACCCGCTGCACGACCGGGGCCAACGCCTCGATCGCGGCCAGCGCCTTGGGCGCCGGGCGTACCGCGGTCGGATCGTCGTCGACGGGCGCGAGCGTGCCGTCGAAGTCGAAGAAGAGCACGGTCCCGGCCGCCCGGCTGGCGGTGGTCTGCCAGGCCTGGTCGGCGTTCAACGGGGTTCTCGGCTGCTGGTTGCCCAGATTCAACGGCGGCACGCGCGTCAGCGTACCCCGGCGATCGGGGCTCATTCCTGGCCGAGCGGACCCGTTCGGCCGTACGTGGTCAGCGTTCGGCGGCCCCCCGTCCGCGCCGGCCGAACGGCACCACCGCCGCCTCCTGGCCGTGGCTCAGCAGGTAACCCTCCACGAACCCGGTGTTGCGATCGCCGGTGTGGTTCTCGATCTCGTTGAGCCGTGCCACCAGGAACTCGGTGAGAGCGGTGATCCGGTCGTTCAGACGCTCGTGCAGCTCGGCGACGACGGCCAGGACGACCGCGGTGCCGGCGGCGGTGAGCACGAAGAGATTGACGAGTAGCGGAAGTTGCCCGCCCTCGACCGCGAGAGTCACCGCGTTGCCGGTCGCCCACAGTGTCATCGACACCGTCGCGACCACGACTGCCAACCATTTCAGGGTCATGGACAGACCCCTCCTTCTGTCCCGCAGGGCTGGGTTCGGCCTTGTCCCGTCCCCCCGCCGATGACGAGCCCAAGCAGTACGAGTAGGGACGCTAGCGTGCCCGTTCCTGCCCCGGAGGTAAACGAATGAACCCGACCAGGCGTTCTTTCGCTATCTGAGGAACTACCCTGCCTGATTGCCCCTTTTTCGGACATCGACCGGCAACGTTGGGCGATACGCGAGGTATCTGATGGTTTCGCGGATGTGGAACTTCTCCGCGTCCGACACATTCGGATCGACAAGTCGGCGCAGCAACGCCTCGACGTCGGGGTCCATCGGAGGGGCGGGTTGACCGGTGCGGGGGCCCGCCGCGGCACGGTCCCAGCCGAGCGCGGCGAAGGCGGCGGCGGGGTTCAACCCCAGGCCCTCGCAGAAGGCGACCACCCGTTCGGCCTCCGGGTCGCTGGCCCAGTCGCCCCGGACCCACCGGTTGATGGTCTGTCGGGAGACGCCGGTGCGCCGGGACACCTCGGTGCCGCTCCAGGCCCGGGTCGCCCGTGCCTCGTCCAGGGCGCGCCGGACGAAGGTGGCGAAGGCGATCTTCCGCGCATTGGCCGTCTCGGTCACCCCGTGACCGTACGGCCAGCCGGTGACGCGCGCGCGCCCCGGCTCGCCACTGTCACGCGGACGTGACGGGACCTTCGGGTTTCCGGTAAACGATTCGATGTCACTGTTGAGGGGTGTCACGCGGGCAGAATAGATGCCCGTAGTGGTCAACGTAAGGGGACGAAAAGCTGATACTGTCACGCCCATGGGACAATCTACGGTGTGTCACGTGCATGAGACGACTGGTGCTCACATGCGTCACGCCCCCGGTGCCGAGGGGGTGTGGTGACCGAGCTCGCCACCCGCGCCCAGGCCTTCGGGCTGATCGCCGAGGGGGTGGCCGCGGGGCTGACCGCCCCCTGGCGCCTCTACCTCGCCCGAGGCTGCCGTTACCTGTCGCTGAGCGTCGGCGATCGCGCCGAGTGGAACGCCTGGCGTACCCATCTCGGCTGCCCGGAGCTGAGCGTCCGGGTCTACGACGCCGGCGGTGAGATCCGCCGCTCCTCGGTGGCCGAGGTCGTGCTCGACGGCTGCCGGATCAGCGTCGAGCTGGTCGAGGAGGTCAGCACCGACGACCTGGACCGACTGCTCGTCGCGGATCCCACCACGATCGAGCCGGAGGAGCGATGACCCGGCGTCCGAGCGGGGACGGAGCTGCCCGATGAGCCCGTTTCTCGCGGTCTTCCTCGTGCTGGTGCTCGGTGCCACCAGCTACGCCGCCGGCCGCCTGCACGGGCAGCTCAGCTACCGCATCGGCTACCGCTTCGGCTACCGGCAGGGCTACTTCGACGGTGACCGGGGTGCCTGGAACAGGCGTCGTCGCGATGCCCAGGCGGCAATCGCCTCGGCCCTGTCGGTCGCCCCGGCGAGCGTGACCCGTTCGGCCAGCACAGTCGCCCCCCGGCCCGGCACCACGTACACCGGATCGTCGTTCACCGCGCCGGCTGCCCCCATCACCGGACGGCACCCGACCGGCACGCTCGTCCGACGTACCGGTTGAGGTCGGCCGGCGGGTGCCGTCCCGCCGACCGACACCACGAACGCGGTGCGTCGTCCGCGGCGGACACGCACCGTCGGGGTCACGTCAGACCGGTGACGGTGGCCCCACCGGCCGGGATGCGCGCAGGGGGCATGCATCCCGGCCGGTTCCGCCGCGCCCACCGCAGGGCCTTTCGGCTGGTACGCGCCCCGGTGAAGGGGTGTTCACAGACCCGTCTTGGGAGATCCACGTCCGACCTCTAGCCGAGATGGTCCGGCGGGGCTAGCGTCTAGGCATGGCACGGGGTTCTCCCGAGCCAGCCGGTCCGCCCGGATCTGCGACCTCGCGCACGGGGTTCCGCATCCGACCCCGTGTCCCCGGGCGCCGGAGGAGGCGGAACACGGGTGGCGGGTGCCCATCCGTCGGAGCAGGCCTGTGACGACTCGCCGTACCACCGCCGGTGCCGACCAGAGCCCGGCCGCGACTGCCACGACCCGCCGCGCCACCAGGAGCCGCCGTACGGCGGCCGCCGCGCCGGCCGACCCCAAGGAGCCGCGACCAGCCGGCCAGGCCTTTGTCCTGGACACGTCCGTGCTGCTCTCCGATCCCGCGGCGTTCCACCGGTTCGCGGAACACGAGGTGGTGCTGCCACTGGTGGTCATCACCGAACTGGAGGGCAAGCGGCACCACCCCGAGCTGGGCTGGTTCGCCCGGCAGTCGCTGCGGATGCTCGACGACCTGCGCATCCGGCACGGCCGGCTGGACACGCCGGTGCCCGCCAACGACGTGGGTGGCACCCTGCGGGTGGAGCTGAACCACACCGACGACGGGGTGCTGCCGCCCGGTTTCCGTACCGAGAGCAACGACGCCCGGATCCTCTCCGTCGCGCTCAACCTCGCCGCCGAGGGGCGGGAGGTGACCCTGGTCAGCAAGGACATGCCACTGCGGGTCAAGGCGGCCTCGGTGGGCCTGCGCGCCGACGAGTACCGCCACGGTCAGGCCAGCGACCCGACCTGGACCGGCATGTCCGAGATGGAGCTGACCGAGGAGCAGATCGGGTCGCTGTACGGCGGTGAGACGCTCGACCTCGACGAGGCGGCCGGGCTGCCCTGCCACACCGGCCTGGTGCTGCACTCGGGGCGTGGCTCGGCACTCGGTCGGGTGCTCCCGGACAAGTCGGTCCGGTTGGTCCGGGGCGACCGGGAGGCGTTCGGGCTGCACGGCCGCTCCGCCGAGCAACGGATAGCGCTCGACCTGCTGCTCGACGAGTCGATCGGGATCGTCTCGCTGGGCGGCCGGGCCGGCACCGGCAAGTCTGCCCTGGCGCTCTGCGCCGGGCTGGAGGCGGTGATGGAGCGCCGCCGGCACAAGAAGGTGATCGTGTTCCGCCCGCTCTACGCCGTCGGTGGGCAGGAGTTGGGCTACCTGCCGGGCTCGGAGTCGGAGAAGATGTCGCCGTGGGCTCAGGCGGTCTTCGACACGCTCGGCGCGGTGGTGCACGAGAACGTGCTGGACGAGGTCACCTCTCGGGGCATCCTCGAGGTGCTGCCGTTGACCCACATCCGGGGCCGCAGCCTGCACGATGCCTACGTGATCGTGGACGAGGCCCAGTCGCTGGAGCGTGGCGTGCTGTTGACCGTGCTGTCCCGGATCGGGCAGGGCTCGCGGGTGGTACTCACCCACGACGTGGCCCAGCGGGACAATCTGCGGGTCGGCCGGCACGACGGAGTCACCGCCGTCATCGAGGCGCTCAAGGGCCACCCGCTCTTCGCGCACGTCACGCTCAGCCGTTCGGAGCGTTCGCCGATCGCCGCGATGGTGACCGATCTGCTGGAGGACATCCCGATCTGATGGTTGTTTGGGCGCATTCGTCCGCATTTTAAGTGTGGTACAGATCACAAACGGGCCGGTTGGTTTCCCATCGGCCTCACTGTGCGCAATCGTGTCCCACGAGCGTCCACGCACCATGCGCATCGTTGGTGATCGTTCGTCCCGACCGGGGCGACATCGGCGGCGGTCGGTGCGTCGGCGCGACCGGCAACCGGTCGGGGCGCTCGTGGCACGGCTGACGGCCCACCTGTGGCCCGCGCCGGGCCGCGTCCTTGCCCCCGACGAAGGGACCACTTCGTGAGTCGGCTGTGGAGCCGGTTGGGTGCCCGTACGGCCGCCGTTGCGCTGCTCTCCGTGGGCGTAGCCGGTGGCTTCTACCTGGGCGAAGACCGGGAAACCCAGCAACAGGGCCTGGCCGAGCAGGTCAGCCACGAGGTTGACCGGGCCGATCTCGCGTACCAGCGCGAGCGGCAGGCCACCCACCAGGTCAAGTTCGCCCAGCAGCGGGCCGCCGAATACCAGGCCAAGCTGCGCGCGGCGCAGGCCGCCAAGGAGGCCGCCGAGCGGGCCCGTCAGGCCGAGGCCGCGGCGGCGTCCCGTAAGCGCGAGCGCGACGCGGCCAACGCGCCCGCCAAGCCGTACGACGGGCCGATCCCGGCGTCCTGCGAGGAGTACAGCGGCAACCGCAAGATCGGCTGTGCGCTCATGATCGACGCTGGCTTCGGCATCGCCGAGTTCCCCTGCCTGGACAAGCTCTGGAACAAGGAGAGCGGCTGGAACCACAAGGCCCGCAACTCCTCGTCCGGTGCGTACGGCATCCCGCAGGCGTACCCGGGCAACAAGATGAGCGCCTTCGGTGCCGACTGGCAGACCAGTCCGGCCACCCAGATCAAGTGGGGGCTGAGCTACATCAAGGGCAGGTACAAGACGCCCTGTGGCGCCTGGACCTACTTCCAGAACAACAACCACTACTGACGGCTCTCGAAGACGGGGCGGGTGGCTCTCCACTCGCCCCGCCTTCGCGCGTACTCCGAACGGGACGCGAGTGGCGGTCGGGCGCTTTTGCTGATAGCAGTTGTACGGTGACCCTGCACCCGTCAAACGGCGACCCCTACCGGTTCGGCACCGAGGCGTTCTACGCCGCGCTCGGCCGGGCCTTCGTCGCCATGTGCGCGGTGGTCCCGTTTCTCTTCCTCATCGAGGCCGCCGACCAGGGCCTCGCGTTCGGCCTGGACGCCACGGCCGGCATCATCCCGCAACGCATCGACGGGCTGGACGGTGTCTTCTTCTCCCCGTTCCTGCACCACGGCTTCGACCACCTCTACAGCAACAGCATCCCGCTGATCCTGCTGGGCACGTTCGTCCTGGCCGCCGGAGCCCGCCGGTTCCTCTGGTCGACGCTGGTCATCATCCTGGTCAGCGGTCTCGGCGTCTGGTTCACCGGCTCGCCCAACTCGGTCGTGGTCGGCGCGAGCGGTGTCATCTTCGGCTACCTCGGCATCCTGCTCACCCGGGGCATCGTCGAGCGGAGCTGGTGGAACTTCGCCGTCGTCCTCCTGGTCGGCCTGCTCTACGGCTGGCAACTGGTCGGCATCCTCCCCACCGACGAGCGGATCTCCTGGCAGGGGCACCTGTTCGGGTTGCTCGGCGGGGTCGTCGCGGCGATCCTGTTCCGGCGCCGGCGGCCCAGCGTGGAGGGGCCGGACTACTCGGGCTCCACGCTCAGCCTGCCCTGACCGATTCCTCGGCGCGCCTCTGGGACATGCTTGCCCGACCGCCGCCACCCGCCTACGGTCGAGATCAGCAAGCGTTGATCCGTAAGCGGAAAGCGACGGTACGCCATGCGTGAGGTCGATGTCGCCGTGATCGGGGCCGGTCCGGCCGGCCTCTTCGCCGCGTACTACGCCGGGTTCCGGGGTCTGTCGGTGGCGGTGATCGACGCGCTGCCGGAGCCGGGCGGCCAGGTCACCGCGATGTACCCGGAAAAGTTGATCCTCGACGTGGCCGGTTTCCCCGCCGTCAAGGGCCGCGACCTGGTGGCCAACCTGGTCGCCCAGGCAGCCCCGTTCAATCCGCGGTACCTGCTCGGCACCCGCGCCGAGAAGCTCTCGTACTCCGACGGCCGCCCGGTTCTCGGCCTGGCCGGCGGCGAGCAGCTCACCTGCGGAGCGGTTGTGATCACCGGCGGGCTCGGCAGCTTCAGCCCTCGGCCGCTGCCGTGCGCCGACGGGGCTCCCGGCACAGGCATCGTCTACTTCGTCACCGACCCCGCCGAGCTGGCCGACCGGGACGTGCTGATCGTCGGTGGTGGCGACTCCGCCTTCGACTGGGCGCTGGCGCTGCAACCGTTGGCCCGTTCGGTGACCCTGGTGCACCGGCGGGAGAAGTTCCGGGCCCACGCCTCGACGGTGGCCCGGGTGCTGTCGCTGCCGGTGCGTGTGGTGGTCAACGCCGAGGTCAGCCGGCTGCTCGGCGACGGCGCGGTGACCGGCGCGGAGGTGACCGTGCGCGGCGGCGCGGCCGAGACGCTGCCGGTGGACATCGTGGTCGCCGCCCTCGGCTTCACCGCCGACCTGGGCCCTCTCGCCGAGTGGGGCCTCGACCTGGACCGGCGGCACATCCTGGTGGACAGCGCGATGGCGACGAACCTGCCCAGGGTCTTCGCGGCGGGTGACATCACCGAATACCCGGGCAAGGTCCGGCTGATCGCGACCGGCTTCGGCGAGGCCGCGACAGCCGTCAACAACGCGGCCGTGGCGATCGACCCGAGCGCACGCCTCTTCCCGGGGCACTCCTCCGACGCCGGCTGACCGTCGGTACCGGAAGCAGACCGGTCCGTAGCCAGACCGAGACGCGCTCACCGGACCCTGGTGGAATGACCGGTCCCGAGGCGCGGCTCGACGGTGCACCGACCACACTGCCCTGGCTCTGCCACCCCACCACGCTGCTCGCACTGGTCCTGCTGTTGGTCAACGACCACGTGTTGAAGCCGGCCTTTCCCGGGCTGCTGACCGGCAAGCTGAGCGACGTCGCCGGCCTGGTGCTCGCTCCGCCGCTGGTCGCGGTGCTGCTGACCCTGCTGGTGCCACGATTGCCGGCCCGGATCGCCGCGCTGGCCGGCCTGGTCGCCGTGGGCGCCGGGTTCGCGGTCGTCAAATCCAACGGGTACGCGGCCGAGCTCGCCTCCTCGGCCTGGACCGTGCTGGCCGGGCCGTCGCTGGTCCGGGCCGACTGGACCGACCTGCTCACCCTGCCGGCCCTCGGCCTCGCCTGGTGGAGCTGGAGACGAGCCCGCGAGCGGCCGGTGCGGCAGCGGGCCGCACGGATGGCCCGCACGTTGCTGGTGCTGCCACCGGCGTTACTGGCCGTGGCCGCCACCAGCGCCGTCTGGTACCCCTATGCCCTGGGCGTCACGACGCTCGACGGAAAGCCCGCGATCTCGGTCGGCAGCGGCTACAGCACACACAACTGGCCGACCAGCCCGTCGGACGGCGAGTGGGCGGTCAGCGACAGCGGTGCGGCCACCTGGCGGGCAGCCACGGAGGACGAGCAGCAGCGACTGGACGAGCAGGACCCGCCGCGTCGGCAGGCCTGCGCACCTGATGATGCCCGCCGCTGCTACCGGGTGGTCACCGGCCATCTGCGGGTGGAGCAAAGCGACGACACGGGCGCGACCTGGCGAACGGCCTGGGAGGTGCCGGACGGGCAACGCGAGGCGCTGGCCCGCCAGTCGACCAATCCGGGCGACATCCGCCGACACTTCGCCTCCCGCGAACTGATCGTCTACCCCGCCGTCGGCGGTGGCCACGAGGTGCTGGTCGCCAACGGCCGGGACGGCTTCCTCCGCCGCCTGCCGGACGGCGGGTGGCAGCGCGACGGCTTCCTCTTCAACGAGGGCGGTCGCTCTCCGTGGTGGGGCACCGAGGATCTGCCCAGTCTGGACGGCAGCAGCCCGGGCACCCGATCGCTGGACCTGCTGCTCGCCGTCGTACTCGCCGTCACCCTCGGCGGCCTGGTCACCCTGGTGGCGAGTTCTCTGGCCGTCCGTCGTGCGGGCGGCGGGAGTTGGTGGGGGTTCGTCGGAGGCCTACCGGTGCTGCTCGCGGGCCTCGTGCTGACGTCGCTCTGGCCCCGGGACGACGAGATCATCGGGGTGTCGTTGGTGTTGTTGTTCGTCCTGGCGTTGGGCGTCCTGCCGGCCATCGTCCTGGTCATCCGAGCCTGGTACGTGGGCGCGACGACGCGCTGGGTCGGATGGACGCTGGGCGGCCTCCTGCTCACCGTCCTCCTGGCCGGAGTGCCACTGATCGGCTGGCTGTACGGCAACCCGCCGGACACCCGGTCGGCCGTGTCGTGGGCCCTGCTGGCCACCGTGCCGGGCCTGCTGTTGGCCATCCTGACCTCCAGGCTGGTCGACCCGACCCTGACGCGGGGCCGGCGGAACAGGCCGCCCTACCTGCCCAACCCGCCCTACCCGCCGTACGTGCCCTATCCGCCGCCGCATGTGCCCCACCCGCACCAGCAGGTGCCGCCGCCCTGAACCCCGACCAGGCGCTGGCGGTCAGCGGCGGGCCGGTGGCGCCAGCGCGGCGACCAGCACGGCCACCATGGTCAGCGCGGCCCCGAGCAGGGTGTTCAACCCGGGGTGCGAGGCCGCCGTGGGGAGGACCAGGTCCAGCAGTACGGCCCCCACGATCTGCCCGGCGATGGTGGCCAGGCCGAGCAGCAGCACACCGGTGAAGCGCACGATCGCCGCGGCGATCGCGATGAACACGATGCCGATCGGCCCGCCCAGGTAGAGCCACGGCTCGGTGGGCAGGTGCCCGGTGGGCCAACCGCGTACGGCGATGTCGATCGCGAACGCCACGAGCAGGGTGACCGTGCCGACGGCGAAGTTGACCAGGGTGGCGGTCAACGCGCTGTCGGCCGCCGCCCGGACCCGGCCGTTGACGGCCTGCTGCCAGGCGATGCCCACCCCGGCGAGCAGCGGCAGCAGGGCCAGCGCCAGCGCACCCGGGTCGCCCAGGCGGTCGCCGACCGCCAGGCAGACCGCCAACACGGTGAGCACTGCGCCGGCCAGCCGCTGCCGGGTGACCGGCTGCCGGCCGGTGGGCCCGATCCCGGCCCGGTCCACGGCGAGGCTGCTGCCGGTCTGACCAGCCACCACCGCCACGGTGAAGACCGCCACGCCCAACGTGCCGATCGTGAGCCCCTGGGTGGCCACCAGGAACGCCCCGCACATCCCGCCGAGGCATTGCCACGGCCGCAGCGCGCCGGTCCGTAGGGCCTGCCGCGTCGCGACCAGCCCTCGTCGGCCACCAGGGGTCGCGGGCACCAGTACCAGGAGCACCACCAGGCCCAGGCCGAACGACACCACCGCGGCGGCGAAACCGTCGTCGAGGCGTACCCCCAGCTCGCCGTTGATGCGCGACTGCACCGCCACCGCGACCCCGGAGATCGATGCCAGCGCGACACCGGTGATCCGGCGGGTGGCCGACAGGACCTGCGGGGCCGCCGTGTCGGCGTTGGTCACTCCTGCTCGGCCAGCGGACGACCGTCGAAGTCGACAGCGGAGTAGAGCGCCAGCTTCTCCAGCCGGTGGTACGAGTCGATCACCCGGATGGTGCCGCTCTTCGACCGCATCACGATCGACTGGGTGTACGCGCCACCGGCCCGGTAGCGCACCCCGCGCAGCAGATCCCCGGAGGTGACCCCGGTCGCCACGAAGAAGCAGTTGTCGCCGGTGACCAGGTCGTCGGTGCCCAGCACCCGGTCCAGGTCATGCCCGGCGGCGATCGCCTTCTCCCGCTCCTGCTCGTCGCGCGGCCAGAGCTTGGCCTGCATCGCGCCGCCCATGCACTTCAGCGCGCAGGCGGAGATGATGCCCTCGGGGGTGCCACCGATGCCCATCAGCACGTCGACGTCCGACTCGCCCCGGGCAGCCGCGATGGAGCCGGCGATGTCGCCGTCGGAGATGAACCGGATGCCCGCCCCGGTCCGGCGGATCTGCGCGACCATGTCGTCGTGGCGGCTCCGGTCCAGCACACAGACCGTCACCTCGGAGACGTCGGTGCCCTTGACCTTGGCGATCCGGCGCAGGTTCTCGGCCACGCCGGCGTTGATGTCGATCACGTCGGCGTACGCCGGGCCGACGGCGAGCTTCTCCATGTAGAACACGGCGCTGGGGTCGAACATCGCGCCCCGCTCGGAGACGGCGAGCACCGCCACCGCGTTCGGCATGCCCTTGCTCATCAGGGTGGTGCCGTCGACCGGGTCTACGGCGACGTCCACCTCGGGGCCGGTGCCGTCGCCGACGTGTTCGCCGTTGAAGAGCATCGGGGCGTTGTCCTTCTCGCCCTCGCCGATCACCACCACGCCGCGCATCTGGATCGAGTTGATCAGCTTGCGCATCGCGTCGACGGCGGCTCCGTCGCCGCCCTCCTTGTCGCCACGGCCCACCCACCGGCCGGCGGCCATCGCCGCTGCCTCGGTGACCCGTACCAGGTCGAGGGCCAGGTTTCGGTCGAGATCCTGTGGGATCCGCGTCCTGGTGTTCGTCATGACGGCTGCTCCTCCTCGCGACGGTGCGGGGACGACCGGTGGCGGGGCGGTCCCCGCTGCCGGCTTTGTCGCTGATCCTCACACGATGGCCGACCCGGCGTCGGCGCGGGGCGGTGATGGCCCGGATACCGCCGGTCGGGCGGCTGCGAAGATGGAGGGGTGGAACCCGCACAGCCAGCCGACCGCGACCCCGCCGACCGCACGCCGCCCGACGGTCAGCCGCCGGTCGACGTCCCCACCGGCTCCGGTGGTGAGCCCGCCCTGACCGATCCGACGCCGCCCCCACGGATGGTGTCCGGCAAGTCCGAGCGCTCGCCGAAGGACATGGCGATCTCACTGCTGGTGCTGCTCGTCCCGATCGCGTTGCTGCTGGCGTTCTACCGGGGCTTTCTCGGTGGTGACCAGCCCACCACGGTCGATCCGGCCCCGGCCATCGAGCAGGCCCGGTCGGCGAACGTGTTTCCGGTGAGCCAGCCGCAGGGGCTCGGCTCCGACTGGTCGACGGTCAGCGCCCGCTACCAGACCGTCGAGGGTGGCGCGAACCTGCGGCTCGGCTACCTCACCCCGGAGGGGCGGGGAGTTCAGCTCCTGCAGAGCAGCGTGCCCGCGGAGCGGCTGCTCCCCGCCGAGCTGACCAGCCAGGCCCAGCCGCAGGGGTCCACCGAGCTGGCCGGGCGCAACTGGCAGCGCTACACCGCCCGGGACAACCAGCAGGCGCTGGTCCTGCTGGAGCCGAGCCGTACGGTGATCGTCGTCGGTGATGCCCGGGACAACGAGCTGCGCGAGTTGGCCGGCTCGCTGCGCTGACGGGGGTCCACCGATCGGCGGACGTCAGCGAGAGTCAAGATCCGTTAGGCTGCCCCGGCTCAGGTCCGGCAGGTGTCGCCGCCGGACATTCCCCCCTGCTTCGAAGTGAGATCTTCGTGAACATTCGACGGTGGAGCTTCGGCTTCCTCGCCGCCGCCCTGCTCGTCCCCGGCCTGGCCGCGTGCAAGTCCGACGCCGCCGAGCCGACCGCCGGCGCGAGCCCCTCCGCGCCAGCGGTCCCGGCCGACCCGAAGGAGGCTCTGCTCGCCTCGACCAAGGAACTGGCCAAGGGTGACTTCACCTTCACCGTGGCGGGTGCCGAGATGACCGGTGGCGGTCTGGTGCACAAGCCCAGCAACAGTGCGCAGCTCCAGATGAAGCTCGGTGACGCGTCACAGGACATGTCGATGGACATGGACCTGGTCTACATCGACTCCGAGAGCTGGGTGAAGATGGACCTCGGTGGCGCCCTGGCAGGTGCCATCCCTGGTGCGGTGAAGAACAAGGGCAAGTACCAGCACCTCGACAAGACCAAGGCCGAGGGCATCAAGGATCTGCAGTTGGACCCGGAGTCGCTCGACCCGATCGCCAGCGACGCGCTGATCAAGGGCGTGACCGACGTGCAGAAGACCGGCGAGGGCACCTACGCCGGCAAGATCGACATCTCGGCCGTCGCCGATTCGATCGCCCTGGACGAGGACGTCGTCAAGGCGCTGGGCGCACAGGCGAAGGCGCTGCCGTTCACCGCCAAGCTGGACCCGCAGGGCCGGCTCGTCGAACTGGTCATCTCCGTGCCGGCGGCCGGCGAGACCGCCGCGCACGAGGTGAAGATCGGCTACTCGGGCTACGGGACCGGCGCCGGCGCGCAGAAGCCGCCGGCTGACAAGGTCGTCGAGGCGTCGGCCGAGACGTACGAGATGTTCAAGTAGTTCGTATGGGGGTCGGGGCGGCCTCGGGCCTCCCCGACCCCGCCTCTCGGAGGCACCCGGCGCGGGTCGCTTCCTGGCAATCGGACAGAAGGGTGATTGTCCGACGCGCCAACAGGGAACAGAGAGGGAGTGATCCGGGCGCGCTGTTCGGCCCGGATCGCGCGACGCAGCCGACGGTGCTGCTGCGTCGCCCGGTTTCCGGCGCCGTCCAGGTCGTCGGGTGACCCTCTTGGGAGACACGTATGACTGTCCGACGACTCGGCGCCGGCCTGGTGGCCGCCGCTCTGATCACGCCCGCCCTGGCCGCCTGCGGCAACGGTGGCACCGGCACCGCCGGCTCGACCGCGACCCCGACGGTGACCGCGTCCGGCACGGCGAGCCCGTCCGGGGCCCCGGTGGCGGGTGACGCCAAGCAGGCCCTGCTCGACTCCACCAAGGAGATCAGCAACGGCAACTTCCGGTTCGCCCTCGCCGGTGTCGGTTCCACGGTGGAGGGGCAGGTGCACCAGCCGAGCCAGAGCGCGGCCATGAAGATCGCCATCGGCGGCCCCTCGTCCGACCTGGCGATGAAGCTCGACGTGATCCACTACAAGCCGGACAGCTGGGTCAAGCTGGAGCTGAGCGGCCCCACCGCCAACAGCCTGCCGGCCATCAAGCAGCTCAACCTCGGCAAGTACCAGCACCTGGACCAGGCCCGGATCAAGGGCAACCGCAACCTCGGCTTCGACTTCGACAAGGTCGACCCGGCGGGCAGCGCGGTGCTGACCCAGGGCATCACCGAGGTACGCAGCACCGGCACCGGCGCGTACGCCGGCACCATCGACGTCACCAAGGCCGCCGAGGCGGGCTCCCTGAACGCCGCCACGATCGCCGCGCTGGGCACCCAGGCGAAGACGGTCCCGTTCACCGCGAAGGTGGACCCGCAGGGCCGGCTCAGCGAACTGGTGCTGCAGTTGCCGGCCTCCGGGCAGACCACCGCGCAGGAGATCCGGATGACGTACTCCGACTACGGTGCCGCCACCGCCGCGCAGAAGCCGCCGGCCGCCCAGGTCGTCGAGGCGCCGGCCGAGCTGTACAACCTGTTCAACTGACGTACGCGCGTGGGGCGGCTCCGGCCGCCCCACCGGCGATCGCTGTTCGCCGTGCCCAAGATCCGCGCAACTTCGCCGATGTTGCTACCTCCAACCCGCGGGATACACCAACATCCCTGATGTTGCGCGGATCTGGGCGACGAGCACCCGGCGCGGGCGGTATCAGTCGTGCCGGCGGTCTGTTCGCCCTGCTGGTGGTCAGGAAGCTGGCTCCCGCCGGGCGGCGTCGATCCGCGCCCGTGCACCGTCCAGCCAGCGTTGACAGATCACCGCCAGCGCCTCGCCGCGCTCCCAGAGCGCCAGGGACTCCTCCAGGGACGTGCCGCCGGCCTCCAGCCGCTCGACCACCGAGGCCAGCTCGGCGCGGGCCTGCTCGTAACTGAGCCGCTCGTCCGGCCCGGTCTTCGTGTCGTCAGTCATCGCGTCCATCTCAACACACCGCACCCCGGGCCACCGCGTCGCCACTCAGCCGTTCCACCGCGTTGCCACTTGCTCGTGACGCCGGGTCCCACTCAGCCGTGATGCCGGGTCGGCGCTCACCCGTGACACCGCGTTGCCACTCAGCCGTCGACCGTGGCGGCCAGCTCGCCGTCGGCCAGCCGTACCCGCAGTGGGTCGCCCCTGCCGACCTCCGCCGCCGCGCGGACGACGTGGCCGTCCGCGCGCTGCACGATCGCGTACCCCCGGTCCAGGGTGGCGGCGGGGGAGAGCGCGCGTAGCCGCGCCAGGGTGTGCCGCAGATCATCGTCGGCGGCGGAGAGCCGGTGTTCCAGGCAGCGGCCGGCCCGCTGGCGCAACGCGGTCAGCTCGGTCGCCCGTTGCTCCACCATCACCTGCGGGCGGGCCAGCACCGGCCGGGACCGCAGCCCGTCGAGTCGGTGGGTCTCCCGGTCCACCAGGTTGCGGACCGCCCGTTCGAGGCGGTGCCGGGCCTGGCCGATGAGGCGTACCTCCTCGGTGAGGTCGGGGACGACCCGCTTGGCCGCGTCGGTCGGGGTGGAGGCGCGGACGTCGGCGACGTAGTCGACCAGCGGCGCGTCGGTCTCGTGGCCGATCGCGCTGACCACCGGCGTACGGCAGCCGAACACCGCGCGGCAGAGCGCCTCGTCGGAGAAGGGCAGCAGGTCCTCGATGCCGCCACCGCCCCGGGCGATGATGATCACGTCGATGCTCGGGTCGGCGTCCAGCACCTTGAGCGCGTCCACGATCTGCGGCACGGCGGACGGACCCTGCACGGCGACGTTGACCGTGCGGAACTCCACCGCGGGCCAGCGCCGCCGGGCATTGGTCAGCACGTCCCGCTCCGCCGCCGACGCGCGACCGGTGATCAGCCCGATCCGGCCGGGCAGGAACGGCAGTCTGCGCTTGCGGGAACGGTCGAAGAGCCCTTCGGCGGCGAGCAGCTTCTTGAGCTTCTCCAGCCGGGCCAGCAGCTCCCCGAGCCCCACCTGGCGGATCTCGTCGGCCCGCAGGCTGAGCGTGCCCCGCGCGGCGTAGAACTCCGGCTTGGCGTGCAGCACCACGCGGGCACCCTCGCGCAGCTCCGGCGCGCCAGCGTCCAGCACGTCCCGATTGGTGGTGACGGTCAGGCTCAGATCCGCCGACGGGTCACGCAGGGTGAGGAACACGGTGCTGGCTCCGGGGCGGCGGCTGATCTGCGCCACCTGCCCGTCCACCCACACCCAGCCCAGCTTGGCGATCCATGCCCCCACCTTCTGGCTGACCACCCGCACCGGCCAAGGCTCCTCAGCGCTGCTGCCCCCGCCGCTCCCCACCCGCCCACCCTCGCTCACCCGCCCACCCTACGGACCTCCCCGGTGATCAAGAGATTTGCGTCAGCGCTGGGCGCGTTTCTGACGCAAACCTCTTGATCACCGGGGTTGGGGGCGGTCGCGGCGCGGTGGCGGGTTCAGGGGTGGCACGTACGATGGGGTGGTGACTGAGACCCGCAAGCGCGTGCTCCTGGCGAAGCCCCGCGGTTACTGCGCTGGCGTCGACCGCGCGGTGCAGACCGTCGAGGAGGCACTCAAGCTCTACGGTGCCCCGATCTACGTACGCAAGCAGATCGTGCACAACAAGCACGTCGTGCAGACCCTGGAGGCCCAGGGCGCGATCTTCGTGGAGGAGAACGAGGAGGTGCCGGAGGGGTCGACCGTCATCTTCTCCGCGCACGGCGTGGCCCCCGAGGTCTACGAGCAGGCCAGGGCGCGCTCGCTGAAGGCGATCGACGCGACCTGCCCGCTGGTCACCAAGGTGCACCACGAGGCGAAGCGGTTCGCCGCCGAGGACTACGACATCCTGCTCATCGGTCACGAGGGGCACGAAGAGGTCATCGGCACCGCAGGTGAGGCCCCCGCGCACATTCAGCTGGTGGACGGCCCGGACGGCGCCGACAAGGTCACCGTCCGTGATCCGGAGAAGGTGGTCTGGCTCTCCCAGACCACGCTCTCGGTCGACGAGACGCTGGAGACGGTGGCCCGCCTCAAGCAGCGGCTGCCGCTGCTGCAGTCCCCGCCCAGCGACGACATCTGCTACGCCACCTCCAACCGGCAGCACGTGGTCAAGGAGATCGCCGCCGACTGCGACGTGGTGATCGTCGTCGGCTCGACCAACTCCTCCAACTCGGTTCGCCTGGTCGAGGTCGCCCTGGACGCGGGCGCCCGTGCCGGTCACCTGGTCGACTTCGCCCACGAGATCGACGACGCCTGGCTGGAGGGGGCCACCACGGTGGGCCTGACCTCCGGTGCGAGCGTCCCGGACGACCTGGTCCAGGAGGTGCTGGTCCACCTCGCCGCGCGCGGCTTCGGCGACGTCGAGGAGATCACCACCGCCAACGAGCGGCTCACGTTCTCGCTCCCGCAGGAGCTGAAGCGGGACATGAAGGCCGCCGCGGCGCGCGGGTGAGCGCGGGAACGAACCCGACCCGGCGTACGTCAGATCCGGCATGAGGACTCTTCGGCTCGCCGTCCCCGCGCTGGCCGTCTGCGTGGCGCTGAGCGCCTGCGGCAGTCAGGGTGGCGGGGGCGGCACACCCACCCCGACACCGACGGGAGCGCAGCCGGTGACCAGCCAGCCCACGCCCGACCCGACCGTCTCGCCAACGCCTCTCACCCCCACCCCGCCGCCCGGGGCGAAGACTCCGAAACCGGGCGGCCCGAGCACGCCGCCCGGCGTCGGGGCCACCACCCTGAGCGGCACCGTGCAGGGCGGCGTGGAGCCCGGCTGCGTGCTGCTCGACGAATACCTGCTGCTCGGTGGCCCGCGTGACGTGCTGACGCCGGGCGCACGGGTCGAGGTCACCGGTCGGGTGGAGCCCGGCATGATGACCACCTGCCAGCAGGGCACCCCGTTCGTGGTGGAGAGCGCCCACCGGTCCTGACCACTCACCCCTGACATGCGGGAGCCCGCCCCCGAACGTGGGGACGGGCTCCTGCCGGTGTTACGAGCGGATCAGTTCACAGCTCCGATGGACACGTTGCCGCGACCCACGATCGCACCCTCGTTGGTGACGATCGCCAGCTCACCGGAGAGCTGACGCCCGTCGGCCGGAACGGCCACCGCGGTCACCGTGCCGGTGATGGTGGTCGACTCGCCGTGCATCAGCGGCACCGCGACGGCCGGGGCGGTGATCGTGCCCAGCGACGCGGACGCGAACGCGTCGTAGTAGTCGTAGGCGGTGCTGGTCCCCGGCCCGTCGACCCCGTACGGCTCCACCACGACCCGGTAGGTGCCGGCCGGCGGGTTGGTCAGCGTGACCGCCTCCTCCGAGTCACCGTCGGCCGCCCGGCCGACCTCGGTGGTACCCCGGTAGACGAACAGGTCCAGGTCGGCGCCCGCGTTCGCGGGGTTGCCGATCCGGGCGGTGAACGTCGACGTACCGGCCGGGATCTCGACGGTCCACTCCTGGTTGGGGCCGCCCTCGGTGATGGTCGGACGCTCGGTCCGCACACCGGTCAGTGCGCCGCTCCGGCCGCTGACCGAGACCGGGCCGAAGGCGTTGGTGACCTCCCAGCTCACCGGGGTCGGCTCGCCGGCCTCGACACTGGGCAGCTCGACCAGCGCCGGCTCGACCGTCAGGCCCTGCACCCGCGCCTGAAGCTTGAACGGGTTGTTCAGCGCCGGGGACGTACGCCGCGACTCCACCTCGATCTCCCAGACCCCGGGCAGCGGGTTCTGGTAGTCACGCTCCTGCGGCTTGCAGACGTTGACGTCGGAGAAGTTGGTGTAGCAGACGGTGCTCGTGGTGCTTTCCACCGGCACACCCAGCGGGTTGATCGCGATGAACCGGGTCTGCGAACCGGTGGCGATCCCGGACAGGTTCACCTGGAGCGCCTTGGCGCCCTCCGGCACGGTGACGAAGTACGACGTGAAGCCGTTCCGGTCGACCGAGCCCTCGTTGGCGTACGAGAAGGTGGGCTTCTTCACGTCGTTCGAGGCCACCACCACTGTGGAGACCTCGAAGTCGACCACGTTCGTGGCCGGGTCGTCGATCCGCATGATCGCGCCGTGCGCGCCCTCGGCGGTCGGCTTGGCGGTCACGTTGACGGTGACGGCCTTGTTGAGCGGCAGCGCGACCGTCTTCGGCGCCTTGAACGTGCCGTCGTTGCCCTGCAACGTGACGTCGTGCTTGATGGTGCCGGCCGGACCGCTGGTACGGGTGATCTTGACCGGGTAGGTCTTGCCCTGCCCGACCTTGTGACCGCCGTCGGACGCGGCACAACGGTTGTAGACGCCGGTGCCCCGACCCGGGTTCGGCACGAACTTCACGCCGTTCCAGATGGTCAGCTGGCCGGCCAGCGGGCTGCAGACCGCAGCGTCGGAGACGTACGACCGGGTCTCGACGCCCTGGCGCAGCAGCTGCCAGGCGCCCGGCACGTTGACCATGCCGTAGCCCTGCGCGTACGTCGGCACGTCCGCGATCGGCTTGGCCGAGGTGAACAGCGCACGCCGCAGGGCGGCCGGGCTGACTCCCCGGTCGGTG
Organism: Micromonospora sp. B9E7; assembly: GCF_039871815.1. Classification (NCBI taxonomy): domain Bacteria; kingdom Bacillati; phylum Actinomycetota; class Actinomycetes; order Micromonosporales; family Micromonosporaceae; genus Micromonospora; species Micromonospora sp. B9E7. The sequence continues at coordinate 43,885 of NZ_JBDPLX010000030.1, read as the reverse complement.
GCCTTGGCGGCCGACAGCAGCAGCGCGCCGGCGCCGGCGGTCTGCGGGGACGCCATCGAGGTGCCGTTGAGCATCGCGTAGCCGGGCGGCAACGCGTAGCCGGCCTCGGGCACCGGGGCACCGAGCTGCCAGGTCGGTGCGGTGGAGATGGCCGAGCCGGGGGCGGCGATGTTCGGCTTGAAGCCGCCGTCCTCGCGCGGGCCACGGGAGGAGAAGTTGAACAGGGCGTTCTTCTTCTTGACCACCGAGCCGTAGTTGGCCAGCCAGGTGTCCTTGCTGATGTTGGCGGCGACGCTGATCACGTTGCTGGCGACGGACGGGTCGCCGACGGTGTTGAGGCCCGGGCCGGAGTTGCCGGCCGAGATCACCAACTGCACGCCGTACGTCTCGATCAGTTCGTTGTAGAGGTTCGTCCGGGCGTTGTTGCCGTCGTTCAGGCCCGGAAGGCCACCGATCGACATGTTGACGATGTCGACGCCACGGTTGGCCACCAGGTCGATCATGCCGGTGGTGAGGGCCGCCGCGGTGCAGCCGCCGCCCCAGGAGCAGGCGCGGGCGGAGACCAGCTTGGCACCCGGGGCCGCGCCGTCGAAGGCGTCGTTGCCGAGCATGTCGTTGGCGGCGGTGATGCCGGCGACGTGGGTGCCGTGGGTGCTCTCGACGATGCCGATGTTGACGTAGTCGTAGTAGGGGCCGGGCTGCCCGTCACCAGGTTCGACGTCGACGTTCTTGCGGAACTCGACGACGAACGGCTGCCGCTCGGCAACGGCGGTCGCCGGGTTGTCGGTGCCGAAGTACCCGATGTCGTACTTCTCCTTGTACGGCCGCATGATCGGGTCGTCGGTGAAGTCCCGGTTCTGGTTGGCGTCCACCCGGATGTTGTTGGTGGCCGGGTCGTACAGCACGCCCCAGGTGTCGGTCGTGTCGCCGTCGCGGTTGACATCACCCCGGGCGTCGCTCGCGGCGGTGATCGACTCGCTGAACAGGTTGAACCGGTAGGCGCCGGCCGGTGCGGTCCAGGTGCCGAGGCCGTCGATGGTGAACGACGGCCCGGCGACCTGGGCCTGCATCGGCCGCCACGTCCTGTCCTCCAGCGGGTCGGTCGCGGTGACCCAGTCGACGATCTTGCGCTCGCCGGTGGTGGTCTGCTGCAACGCCGGGTGGGCAAGGTCCACGCCGGAGTCCATGATGCCGATGGTGACCCCCCGGCCGTCCCACTCCGGGTGGGACGCGGTGAACGCCACCGCGCCGGTCTCGTTCGTCGGCATGTAGGGGTTGTCCGCCCGGGTGGCCTCGCCCGGCGCCCCGGCCGTGGCCTGCCGCGCGCCGGCGGTGCCGGCGGGGGTCTTCTCCGGTGCCGGGTCGGGCAGTTGGATGACCTCGTCCAGGTCGACGGCCGACACGCCGGGCAGCCGCGCCGCCGTGAGGGCCTTGTCGGTCGGGACCTTGGCCAGCACGAAGCCGACCTTGTCCTGCCGCTGGCTGACGGTGCCGCCGAGCTTGGTGAGGCTGTCGGCGACGTCCCCCGCCTCACCCTTCTCGGTGGAGACGATCAGGGTGACGGTCGGGGCCTTCTTGGCCCTGGCCTCGCTGAGCAGTTTGGCGTCGTGAGCGCCCAGCGTCTCGGCGGCGGTGGCCGGGGAAGCGTCCGGTGTGGTGACGGGAGCGGCGGCCGCGGTGGCGGCACCACCCACGGCGGTCACGGCGCTAGCCGCCAGGACCGACGCGAAGAGCGCGGCAGAGGTACGCCGGCCCAGATTTCGGGGTTTGCTCACGTTCTCTTTCCTCCAGAGAACAGGGCCCTCAGGGGCAAGGGCGCGTGGGTGAGCAAAATCTTTCGGTGTATCGATGAGCACTGTCACTACTGGTCAGTCCCTTGTGACCACTTCGTGACATGCATTGATACGCACTGTCACATGATTGGCGAGTGGGTCGGGACCTCGTCGTCGGCCGGGTCGACCAGTTCGGGTGCCTGCGGCTGCCGGGGCGTCAACTCGACCTGCGCGGGCGTCGCCAACTCGTCGTCCGAGACACCCAACTCGGCGAGCTTGCGGGCGCTGACCAGCACCCGCGCCTCCAACGAGCCGACCGCCCGGTTGTACGCGGTCACGGCACCGGCCAACGACGACCCGAGCTTGCCCACGTGGTCGCCCAGCGTGGAGAGCCGCCCGTACAGCTCGCGGGCGAGGGTGTGCACCGCGAGGGCGTTACGGGCCAGCGCCTCCTGCCGCCACGAGTAGGCGACCGTGCGGAGCAGGGCGACGAGCGTGGCCGGCGTGGCCAGCACCACGTTGCGCGTGAAGGCGTGCTCCAACAGCGTCGGATCACGCTGGAGCGCGACGTCGAGGAACGGGTCGGCGGGGACGAACAGCACCACGAACTCCGGTGAGCTGTCGAACGCCGACCAGTACGATTTCGCGGCCAGGGCGTCCACGTGCCCTCGCAGGTGCCGGGCGTGCGCGTCGAGATGGGTGTCCCGGCCGCGCTCGTCGCGCGACTCCATGGCCGTCAGGTACGCGTCGAACGGCGCCTTGGCGTCCACCACCACCGATCGGCCGCCGTGTAGCCGGACCACCAGGTCCGGTCGGACGACCTGCTGGTCGGTGGCGGCGGTGACCTGCTCGGCGAAGTCGCAGTGCTCGAGCATCCCGGCCGCCTCGACGATCCGGCGCAGCTGGTGCTCGCCCCAGCGGCCCCGCACCTGTGGTGCCCGCAGCGCCGCCACCAACTGCTTGGTCTCGGTGCGCAGCTCACCGGAGACCGCGCTCATCGAGCGGACCTGTTCGCGCAGCTCGGCGTACGCGTCGACCCGGTCGTGCTCCAGCTCGGCCACCCGTTGCTCGTAGCGGCGCAGGGTGTCGTGTAGCGGGGCGACCGCTCGGGCCACCGCCTCCTGGGACTGCGCGGTGGCCTCGTAGCTGAGGGCCCGCATGGACTGCTCCAACCGACCTTCGCCCTCGCGGGTGGCGGCCAGGGTGGCATCGAGGCGGGCGATGTCGGCCGCCGACCGGGAACGCGCGGCGAGCCAGCCCACCGCCCCGCCGGCGCCGAGGCACACGATCACCAGGAGCAGCGTCGAGACGTCCATCACCGGAGCTTGCCAGACGGATACGACGTGCCACCCGGGGGTACGTTCGATGGCATGGAACTTGTGCTCTGCCTCGCGGTCGTGCTGGTCGGCGCGGTGGGCGCCGCGGTGCTCATCCGCGCCCAGGCCGGTGCCCGGCGTCGCACCGAGCTCGGCGACGCCCGCGCGGAGGCGCAACGGTGGTACGAGCGCCTCGGCGGTCAGTTGATGAACCTTCACGGCGACGACCCGGCGGTACGCCAGGCGCTTGCCGATGCCGGTGAGCGCTACAACGCGGCCGGCTCGCAGCTGGAGCAGGCGCGCACGCCGCACCAGTTCGGTCTGGCTCGGGAGACCGCGCTCGAAGGGTTGGCGTACATCAGGGCGGCGCGTACCGCGTTGGGCATCGACCCGGGCCCCGAGGTGCCGGCCCTGGCCGCCGCCCGCGGCGTGGGGCAGCTCACCAAGGAGCGCGAGGTCGACGTGCAGGGGCAGACCTTCCGGGCCGGCCCGCAACCCGGCCGGGAAACGCCCTACTACTACCCCGGTGGGCGTTATCAGGGCCGGCCGGTGCCGGCCGGGTGGTATTCGACGCCCTGGTGGAAGACGGCGCTGGGCGCTGGTGCCGGCGTGCTCGGCGGCATCCTGATCGCCGACGCGCTGTTCTCGCCGGCATTCGCCGACCCCGGGTACGGCTACGACGCCGGCTACCAGGAGGGCTTCGGCGATGGTGTCGACCAGGGCGGCGACGGCGGTGACCAGGGCGGCGACTTCGGCGGCGGTGACCAGGGCGGCGGCGATTACGGCGGCGGCGACTACGCCGGTGGGGACTTCGGCGGCGGGGACTTCGGTGGTGGCGACTTCGGCGGCGGGGACTTCTGACCGTCGTTCGGAACTACGAGAACGGGCCCCGGTCACAGCGACCGGGGCCCGTTCTCGTACCCGCTGATCAGCCGGTGTTACGCATTCCGGCGGCGATGCCGTTCACCGTGGTGAGCAGCGCCCGCTCCAGGGCGGTGCCGTCGTTCGGCGCGCGTCGACCGCCCGGGGCGGTGGCCACCGCCCGTCCGGCGGCACCGGACTCCCGGTACTGCCGCAGCAACGCCACCTGGAGGTGGTGCAACGGCTCCAGGTAGGTGTCGCGGACGGCCAGGGTGCGCTGGAGCACCGGCGAGTTCTCCAGCAGTGCGGGCGAGGCGGTGACCGCCAGCAGCTCCCGCTTGGTCAGCTCGTACTCCTGCTCGATCTGCTCGAAGATCGGGTGCAGCTTCTTCGGCACCAGGGTCTCCACGTACCGGCGGGCGATGTTCAGGTCGGTCTTGGTCACCATCATCTCGACGTTCGACAGGAACGTGCGGAAGAAGTGCCAGTTGCGGTGCATCTCGGCCAGCACGTCGGCCAGGCCGGCCTCGCGCGCGGCGGCCAGCCCGGAGCCGACACCGAACCAGCCCGGCACGATCTGTCGGGTCTGCGTCCAGCCGAACACCCACGGGATCGCCCGCAGACCGGACAGGCCCGCGCCGGTGTTCGGGCGCTTCGCCGGCCGGGAGCCGATGTTCAGCGCGCCGAGCAGTTCGGTGGGTGTGGACGCCCAGAAGTACGCCGGCAGGTCCGGGTCCTCGACGAGGGTCCGGTAGGAGCGGAACGCGGACTCGGAGACCACGTCCATCGTCGCGTCCCAGCGCTCCAACATCTCGGCCGGCTGCCGGGGTGCGGTGTGCAGCAGGGTCGCCTGGAGCACCGCCGCGAGGGTGAGCTCCAGATTCTCCCGGGCCAGGGACGGCAGGGTGTACTTGTCGGAGATCACCTCGCCCTGCTCGGTCACCTTGATCGCGCCGTCCATCGTCCCGTACGGCTGGGCCAGGATCGCCTCGTGCGTCGGCCCGCCGCCGCGCCCGACCGTGCCGCCCCGGCCGTGGAACAGCCGCAGGTGCACCCCGTGCCGGGCGGCCACGTCACGCAGCGCGCGTTGCGCCCGGTGGATCGACCACTGGCTGGTGGTGATCCCGGCCTCCTTGTTCGAGTCGGAGTAGCCGAGCATCACCTCCTGCACGTCGCCCCGGGCGGTCACCAGCGCCCGGTACGCGGGCAATGACAGCAGTTCGTCGAGGAGTTCACCGCCGGAGTTCAGCTCGGCCGGGGTCTCCAGCAGCGGCACGAACCCGATCCGGGCCCGCCCGCTGTGCACGTCCACCAGGCCGGCCTCGCGGGCCAGCACCACAGCGGCCAGCACGTCGTCGACGCCCAGGGTCATCGAGATGATGTACGACTCGATCACCTCGCCGCCGAACCGGTCCTGTGCCTCCCGGATGGTCCCGAACACGTCGAACGTCTTGCGGGCCGGCTCGGACAGCGAAGTGTCCACGGTGGACAGTGGGCGGCGGCCGGTCAGCTCGTCGGCGAGCAGCTTGGTGCGCTCCAGCCGGGTCAGCGCCGGGTAGTCGGAGACCTCGCCGACCGCCTCGTAGAGCTGGGCGAGCACCGCGTGGTGCGCCTCGGCGTGCTCCCGGACGTCCATGGTCGCCAGGTGCAGACCGAACGCGGAGACCGTACGGATGGTGGAGGCCAGCCGGCCGACGGCGGTGAGCTGCCCGGAGTTGCGGGCCAGCGAGGCGCGCAGCAGGTCGAGGTCGGCGATCAGCTCGGCGGAGCCGCGGTAGTCGCGCCCCGGCACGTGCGCGGTGCCCTGGCGCAGCCGTTGCCGGGTGTTGGCGAGCTTCGCCTTCACGCAGCGCGCCTTGAGCCGGTACGGCTCCTCCGCGTTGACCCGACGGAACCGCGTCGCCACCTCGGGCAGCGCGTCCAGGTCGGCGGCGAGGCTGGCGGACAGGTCCAGGGACACCCCGCGCAGCCGGCGGGAGACCGAGACCTCGTTGATCAGGTGGTCCATCGCCTTCTCGGTCGCCGCGATGCCGTGCTCGTGCTGGATGGTCAGCACCTCGCGGGTGACCGCCGGGGTGACGAACGGGTTGCCGTCGCGGTCGCCGCCGATCCAGGTCCCGAAGCTCAGCGGCCGGGCCGTCGGCGAGGTCTCCACGCCGAGGGTACGCAGCGTGTCGGCCAGGTCGTCGAGCACCTGCGGGGCGGCCTCGGCGTACAGGTCGCGCAGGTAGTAGATGGCGTTACGGGCCTCGTCGGTCGGGTCCGGCCGGTCGAGCCGCAGCTCGTCGGTCTGCCACATCAGGTCCAGCAGCTCGGCCAGGCGGCGGTTGGCGGGGCCCTCGTCGCTGGCGCCGTAGAGGATCGCGTTGGCCGTCTCGGCGTCCAACTCGTCGGCGATGGCCCGCAGCTTGGAGAGGATCGAGCGGCGGGCCGCCTCGGTCGGGTGCGCGGTGAAGACCGGTCGGACCGCCAACCGACGTGCCGCGTTGGCGATCTCCTCGGCCGGTACCCCACGCTCGGCGATCATCTTGGCGGCCTGGTCCAGCCACCCGCCCTGCACCGCGCGGCGGCGGCGCAGATCCCGCGCGCGGTGCACCTGCTCGGTGATGTTGGCCAGGTGGAAGTAGGTGGAGAAGGCTCGGGCCAGCTTGGTGCCGGTGGTCACGTCGAGCCCACCGAGACGCTGGGCGGCCGCCGGGGCATCGGTGCGGACCTGGGCGCGGATCTCCTCGACGAGGTCGAGCAGCGGGCGACCCTCCTGGCGGGCCAGGGTCTGCCCGAGCAGGGTGCCGAGTCGACGGATGTCGGCCCGCAGCGCGGCGTCCGGGCCGTCGTGGTCGTGCTGATCGGTCACGATGCGCTCCCTTACGTGGTGACGAAGGACAGCGCTGTCCGACTTACTGGATGGTATCCGCGCGCGCCGGATGTGCGGAGGGCCCCCGGGTGATCCACCGGCTCCGGGTCGGCGTTTCCGGCGTGATCTCAGCCACCGTCCTCGACCGGCACCCGGCCCGAAATGGCGTGGTCCACGGTCAGGAAGACCTGGTCAAGGGCTCGGAGCGGGCTGTTCCGGGGCCGGCTGGCCGGGGGTGGCGGCCCGGCGACCGCGGACGACGCTGGCGCTGACCAACCCGACCATGCCGACGACCGCCCAGAGCGCGAGCGCGATCGCGGGCCAGCCGGCCGATCGCCAGTCGAAGTACACCGCCGCCTTGGTGAGGTCGTTGGCGAGCCCGGGGATGTTCCACCGGTGCATGCCGCGCAGCACCCCGGGCAGGAACTCGGGCGCGTAGATGCCGCCCGAGCCGGGGTTGCCGAGCACCACCAGCAGCAGGATGACCAGCGCGGTGCCCGCGACGCCGAGCCAACCCTGGATGGCGCTGGCGAACATCGCGGCGGCGAAGACGGCCAGCGCGCCGATCGCGGCGATCGTCGGCACGTCGTGATGCCAGATGTCCAGGACCGGCCCGACCACGATCGCGCCGGCGATGCCGAGCAGCACGCTGTAGACCGCCAGGGCCGCGATGCGAAGTCCAGCCCGCCGTGCCGTGCGCGGGGTGGTGCCGGCGGAGATCCCGAGCACGGTCGAGGCCAGGTAGCCGCCGAGGACGTACCCGACGTTCAGATAGAAGGGCACCACCCCGCGCGGGTCGGCCGAGGTGACCGGCACCCGGTCGACGACCTGTAACGGGGTGCCGGTGCGGGTGGCGGCGGTGCTGAGGACCTCCCTGATCGCGCTGGTGGCGGAGGGGCCGGATGCGCTCGCGACCGTCAGACGCAGGCCGCTGTCCGGGCCGGTGCTGAGCACCGCGTACACCGCGCGGCTGAGCAGGCCGTCCTCGGCGGCGGTCGTGTCGTCGTACTCGACGGGTTTGAGGATGGTGGTCTGGTCGCGCACGGCGTCGAGCGTCGCCCGCGCGCGTTGGTCGCTGGCGACGACGCCGATCGGCAGGTCGCGGGGTGTGGGTTGGTGCAGTGCTCCGACGTAGGCCGCGATGAACGCGGTGGCCAGCGCGAGCGTGCCGATGAGCAGCCCGATGCTGCGCGGCGCCCAGTCACGGTCGCGCTTTTGCGGTGCTTCATCCACATCAAGAGCCTAATGTCCGTTCAAGGAACAGCAGGACCGAAACCAGTTGGCCGCACGGATAGCCTTCGATCATGGGGACACTGATCTATCCACCCAAACCGCAGCCGGGGGACCGGGTCGCGGTCGTCTCACCCTCCGCCGGCCTGCCGGGCCTCTTCCCCCACGTGTACGAGTTGGGGCTGCGCCGGCTGCGCGAGGAGTTCGGCGTGGAGCCGGTGGAGTACCCGACCACCCGGGTCATGGGTGCGGACCCGCGCGACCGAGCCCGCGACCTGACCGCCGCGTTCGCCGACCCGAGCATCACCGCAGTGCTCGCCACGGTCGGCGGCGACGACCTGATCACGGTCACCCCGCACCTCGACGACGACGTGCTGCGGGCCAACCCCAAGCCCTACTTCGGGTACTCGGACAACACGAACATGCTCAACCACCTGTACCGGCTGGGCATCGTCGCGTACCACGGCGGGTCGGTGCTGGTGCACCTCGGTCGGCCGGGCGCGCCGCACCCGTTGACCTTCGACTCGCTGCGCGCCGCGCTCTTCAGCACCGACTGGTACGAGTTGACACCCGCGTCCACCTGGGGTGACCGGCCGAACCCGTGGACCGAACCGGAGACGCTGGCCTACGAGCCGGAGATGCTACCCGGCGAGGGTTGGCGCTGGCAGGGGCCGCAGCGGGTGGTTCGGGGGCGTACCTGGGGTGGCTGCCTGGAGATCCTGCACTGGCTGATGGCTACCGACCGGGTGCCGAGCGCCGACGAACTGGCCGGTTCCGTGCTGGTCTTCGAGACCTCCCAGGAGATGCCCAGCGCCCAGGAGGTGTTCCGGATCGTGCGGAACATGGGGGAGCGGGGCCTGCTCGCCGCCTTCCCGGCCATCATCGTCGGCCGCCCCAAGGCGTGGGATTTCGACAAACCGCTGTCGGTGCCGGAACGGCAGGCCTGGGGCGAGGCCCAGCGGGAGGCGATCACGCGTGCGCTCGCGCCGTACCAGCCGGACGCGGTGGTGGTCTTCGACGTCGACCTCGGCCACACCGACCCGCAGGTGATCATCCCGTACGGCGGGGAGATCCAGGTGGACGCCGTCGAGCGCAGGATTTCGGTGCGCTACTGACCCGTCCGGGTGGTGGCGCGAGGGGACCAGGGAAGTGTGGTCGCCGCACCTCCCCGATGTCTCCCGGGTTGCGTGGCGTCGGGTTGTGTGGCGTCGGGTTCGTGGCGTCGCGCTTCGTGTCGCCGTGCGCGGCGTCGGGTTCGTGGCGTTGGGGTGCGTGGCGTCGGGTTCGTGGCGTCAGGGGTTGACGACGGCGAAGGCGCGGACCGGGAAGGTGCCCATGCCGGCCACCATCGGCGGGGCCGCGGTGAACCGGAAGCCGGCCGGCGGCAGCGCGTCCAGGCCGGTCAGGTGTTCCACGATCGGGATGCCGGCGGCGAGCAGCGTGCTGTGCGCGGGGCGTTCACCGCCGGCCGTCGGGCTCATCTCGTCGATATTGATCGAGTCGATGCCGACCAGGACCGCACCGGCGTCGACCAAGGCCCGGGCGGCGTCCCCGGTCAGGTGCGGCGCCTCCGCCGCGCCGTACCGCTCGGTGCCGAAGTGCACATCCCACCCGGTGTGCAGCAGCACCGCGCACCCGGCCACCTCATATGGGGCGAGCATCAGCCGATCCACGGCTCGGGTGCCGGCCGGCACCCGGACCACCACCCCGGGTAGGTCGGCGAGGCGGTCCAGCGACACCCCGGTCAGGTCGTCTGCACCTGCCCAGCGGTGGGCGGGCGTGTCCACGTACGTGCCGGTGTTGGCGATCAGGTCGATCCGCGCCACGTGGAACTCGGTGCCCGGCGCGTACCGGTCCCGGGACGCCGCGAACGTCAGCCAGTCGCTGACCCGGGGCCTCGGCCAGCCGGGCAGGGTGGTCATCCCGTCGCTGATCACGTGGCTCAGCTCGATCAGTCTGCGGCCGGGCGTGGGCTGGCCGACGGCTACGCCCCGGCCACCCTTGTGCGGCTCCTCGATGATCGACTTCGCGCTGATCCGAACCTCGGCGACCATCAACAGCCCGAGGTGACGGACGAACACCGCCGCCAGCTCGTCGTCGGTGATCTCCTGCCCCGGGATGTCCAGCCGAAATCCCTCGGTGCGCAGCCCGCCGCCGTTGGCGAAGCTCACCTCCGCGTCGAACTGTGCCCGCCACTGCTCGCCCATTCCCCAACCCGAACACGCCGGTCGGCGCCGGTCAAGATCCGCGAGTCACCACGGCAGCCCGGGTGTGCCCGGCGGGATCCGCGCGCTCGGCCCGGGGGATCCGCGCGCTCGGCCCGGGGGATCCGCGCGCTCGGCCCGGGGGATCCGCGCGCTCGGCCCGGGGGCTCCGCCGCCCAAGATCCGCGCAACATCGCTGAAGTTGCTGCCTCAGCGCGCGGCGATGCAGCACTTTCCCCGATGTTGCGCGGATCTTGGGCTGGGTGGTCCGGTGCGGAGCGTCGCGGTGGGGTCTTGGCCCCAAGATCGTGCTTGTTCGTTGTTGTAGTGGTGTCGGCGCGTTGGTGAGGCCACTACTTCCTGGTTCGAGCACGATCTTGGGCGCGGGGCGCGGGGCGCGGGGCGCGGGGCGCGGGGCGCGGGGCGCGGGGCGCGGGGCGCGGGGCGCGGGGCGTAGGGCGCGGGGCGCGAGGCGCGGGGCGCGAGGCGCGACGGGTCGGACCTGGGCGGAAGAGGGTGTGTGTCGGTGGACGGGGATAGGCTGGTTCTCGTGCACCCCCCGTCCGGCTGGACGAGGGGCCGCCGTCGTGTGCGTCGACTCCCCTGGAAGTGATCACATGCTCACCGGTCTGTTCTCCGCCGCCCTGGCCGACCCCGGGCTGACCCGGGCGCGTGACCTGGCGCGCTCCGGTGCCGCCCAGGTCGACGGCCTCGACATCACCGCCCCGGCGGCGCTGCGCCCGTTCGCGGTCGCCGCCGTCGCGGCCGACCCCGACGGCACCGCAGGTGGGGCCGGGCGACCGGTGCTGGCGGTGACCGCCACCACCCGGGAGGCCGACGACCTGGCCGCCGCGCTGGGTGGGTTGCTGCCGGCGGAGCAGGTAGTCGTCTTCCCCTCCTGGGAGACGCTGCCGCACGAGCGGCTGTCGCCCCGCTCGGACACGGTGGGTCGGCGGCTGGCCGTGCTGCGCCGGTTGGCGCACCCGGAGGCCACCGACGCGCACGGCGGCACCGGGCCGCTGCGAGTGGTCGTGGCCCCGGTCCGTTCGCTGCTCCAGCCGCAGCTCAAGGGGCTCGGTGATCTGGAGCCGGTGCAGCTCGCCGCCGGCGAGGAGGCGGATCTCGAAGAGGTCGCCCGCCGGTTGATCGACATGGCGTACGCCCGGGTCGACCTGGTCACCAAGCGCGGCGAGTTCGCCGTACGCGGCGGCATCCTCGATGTCTTCCCGCCGACCGACGAGCACCCGTCCCGGGTCGAGTTCTGGGGCGACGAGGTCGAGGAGATCCGCACCTTCGCCGTCGCCGACCAGCGGACCATCGAGCAGGTGCCGCTGCTGTGGGCGCCGCCCTGTCGTGAGCTGCTGCTCACCCCGTCGGTCCGCGACCGGGCCGCCGCGCTCGCCGAGCAGCACCCCGAGTTGGCCGAGATCCTCGACAAGCTGGCCGAGGGCATCCCGGTGGAGGGGATGGAGTCGCTGGCGCCGGTGCTGGTCGGCCCCGACTCACTGGAACTGCTGTTGGACGCGATGCCGTCCGGCACCCACGTGCTGCTGTGCGACCCGGAGCGGATCCGCACGAGGGCGCACGACCTGGTGCGTACCTCGGAGGAGTTTCTCCAGGCCAGCTGGGCCGCCGCCGCGGTCGGCGGCCAGGCCCCGGTGGACGTCGGCGCCGCCGCCTTCCGCACCCTCGGCGAGGTGCGCGCCGCCGCGGGCAAGCTCGGCCAGCCGTGGTGGACGCTGTCCCCGTTCGGCCTGGTGGAGGCGGAGACGGCTGAGACCCGGCAGCCCTGGGAGGACGCGCCGGAGCAGGCCGCCGTCACCCCGGACGACGCCATCGCGGTGACCCTCGGCGCTCAGCCGGCCCCGCTGTACCACGGCGAGACCAGCCGGGTGGTCGACGATCTCAAGCGCTGGGCCGGCGAGGGTTGGTCGATCGCGCTCGTGTTCGAGGGGCACGGCCCTGCCCAGCGGGCGGTGGAGGTGCTGCGTGACGCCGGGCTGGGCGCCCGGTTGACCGAGGAGGTGCCGACCGCACCGGTCCCGGGCGAGCTGGTGGTCACCTGCGGGGCGCTGAGCAGCGGCTTCGTCGACGAGGCATCCCGTTTCGTGCTGTTGACCGGAAACGACGTGACCGGCGGCCGGGGTACGTCGACCCGGGACATGCGCAAGATGCCGAGCCGGCGGCGCAACACCATCGACCCGCTGGAGTTGAAGGCCGGCGACCACGTGGTGCACGAGCAGCACGGCATCGGCCGTTACGTCGAGCTGGTGCAGCGCACCGTCAACGGCGCCAGCCGCGAATACCTCGTGATCGAGTACGCGGCCAGCAAGCGTGGGCAGCCCGGCGACCGGCTGTTCGTCCCCACCGACCAGCTCGACCAGCTCTCCCGTTACGTGGGCGGGGAGCAGCCGACGCTGCACAAGATGGGCGGCTCGGACTGGCAGAAGTCCAAGGCCCGGGCCCGTAAGGCGGTCCGGGAGATCGCCGCGCAGCTGATCCAGCTCTACGCCGCCCGCAAGGCGTCCAAGGGTCACTCGTTCGGCCCGGACACCCCGTGGCAGCGGGAGCTGGAGGACGCCTTCCCCTGGCAGGAGACGCCGGACCAGCTCGCCGCGATCGACGAGGTCAAGCGGGACATGGAGCAGACGGTCCCGATGGACCGGCTGATCTGCGGTGACGTGGGCTACGGCAAGACCGAGATCGCGGTCCGGGCGGCGTTCAAGGCCGTGCAGGACGGCAAGCAGGTGGCGGTGCTGGTGCCGACCACGCTGCTGGTGCAGCAGCACTACAACACGTTCGCCGAGCGGATGAGCCAGTTCCCGGTGCAGATCCGGCAGCTGTCGAGGTTCCAGACCCCGAAGGAGACCGAGCGGACGCTGGAGATGGTCGCCGACGGCACCGTCGACATCGTCATCGGCACCCACCGCCTGTTGCAGACCGCCACCCGGTTCAAGCAGTTGGGTCTGGTGATCGTCGACGAGGAGCAGCGCTTCGGTGTCGAGCACAAGGAGCACCTGAAGACGCTGCGCGCGTCCGTCGACGTGCTCAGCATGTCGGCCACCCCGATCCCGCGCACCCTGGAGATGGCGATCACCGGCATCCGGGAGATGTCCACCATCGCCACCCCGCCGGAGGAGCGGCACCCGGTGCTCACCTTCGTCGGCGCGCAGGACGACCGGCAGGTGGCCGCGTCCATCCACCGCGAGTTGCTCCGCGACGGGCAGGTCTTCTACCTGCACAACCGGGTCGAGTCGATCGACCGGGCGGCGCGGCGGCTGCGGGAGTTGGTGCCCGAGGCGCGGGTCGCGGTGGCGCACGGCCAGATGGGCGAGGAGGCCCTGGAGAAGGTCATGGTCGGCTTCTGGGAGAAGGAGTTCGACGTCCTGGTCTGCACCACGATCGTCGAGTCGGGCATCGACATCCCGAACGCCAACACGCTGATCGTGGAGCGGGCCGACCTGCTCGGCCTGGCCCAGCTGCACCAGATCCGGGGCCGGGTCGGCCGGGGCCGGGAGCGGGCGTACGCCTACTTCCTCTACCCGCCGGAGAAGCCGCTCACCGAGCACGCCCACGAGCGGCTGGCGACCATCGCCCAGCACACCGAGCTGGGCGCCGGCATGTACGTGGCGATGAAGGACCTGGAGATCCGGGGCGCCGGCAACCTGCTCGGTGGCGAGCAGTCCGGGCACATCGAGGGTGTCGGCTTCGACCTGTACGTGCGGATGGTCGGCGAGGCGGTCTCCGCGTTCAAGGGCGAGCGGCCGGAGGAGGAGGTCGATGTCAAGATCGATCTGCCGGTCGACGCGCACCTGCCGCACGACTACGTGAGTGTGGAACGGCTGCGCCTGGAGATGTACCGCAAGCTCGCCGAGGCCCGCGACGAGGACCGGCTCCGTGAGGTGGTCGCCGAGATGACCGACCGGTACGGCGAGCCTCCGGCCCCGGTGCAGAACCTGGTGGAGGTGGCCCGGTTCCGCCTGCTGGCCCGTCGCTACGGCCTGACCGACGTGTCCATGCAGGGCAAGCACGTCCGGTTCGGCCCGCTGCCGCTGCCGGATTCGAAGCAGTTGCGGCTCAAGCGCTACCACCCGGATGCCGTCTACAAGCAGGCCACCGACCAGGTCAGCGTGCCCCGGCCGACCACCCGCCGGATCGGCGGCGAGCCGCTGCGCGACCAGGCGCTGTTGCAGTGGTGCGCGCAGCTGCTCTCCGATGTGCTCGGTGCCCCCGCGCCCGCAGCGGCGACGGCGACAGCGACGGCCTGACCCCGACGGCGACGGCCTGACCCCGACGGGGCGACGGCCTGACCCCGACGGCGACAGCGACGGCCTGACGGCGACAGCGACGGCCTGACGGCTACGGCGACGGCCCGACGGCGACGGCCTGAGCTGGCGGCGAAAGCCAGAGCCGGAGCCGGACGGCTCGCCGACCAGGACGGTGCCCGGTCGTCGCCGGCAGCGTCCTGGTCGCGCCGTGGCACGAGGGAGCGCGGGCGGTGGGGGGAGTCACAGCGACGTGTCCTGCCGTGAGAGAGTGACCGTCATGCGTGCTCGCCGTCTTGTCGCCGTCGCCAGCGTGGCGGTCGGTCTCATCGCCCTCTCCGGTTGTCGTGCCGAGCCCGGCATCGCCGCCTACATCGGTGACCACCGCATCACCGATGAGCGGGTCGCCGCCGTGCTGAAGGACCTGCGCGACAAGAACCCGGAGCAGCCCGCCGCAGGCCAACCCGGCCAGCCTGCGCCGAAGCCGGCCGGGCCGGCCGAGGTGGCCAGCGTGCTGGTGCTGGGCGAGGTGTGCAAGCAGGTCTCCGCCGAGAAGAACTACCAGCCGCGTGGCCAGGTGGCTGCCGACCAGGTCGCCCAGGCTCTCCAGCTGACGACTGACACGGAGTACGTGCAGCAGGTGTCCTCCCTCTACACCTGCCTGTCCGGGGTGCCGTCCGAGCCGGCCCCGCCAACCGAGCAGGAGATGAAGACCCTGATCGCGGTGGGCCGCGAGGCGGGCCAGATTCCCGCCACGATGAGCGACGACGAGGCCGTCCGCCAGCTCGACGGCGACCAGTTGCGTGGTGCGCTGGCGACCCGACGGTCGTTGGTCGAGGCGGTCGAGCGCTACGACGTGACGGTCAGCCCCCGGTACCGCCCGTTGGAGTTCCCGGTGCTCAGCTTCCCCGGTGACATTCCCGCCGTGAGTGTGCCGCTGGGCGAGCCGGGCTCCGACATGGTCACCGACATCTCCACCCCGGAGTCGGCCGAGTCCCCCGCCACTCCCGACGCCGAGGGCACGGCCAGCTGAACATGACGGCACGGATCGTCCTGCTGGTCACGTCGCCCCGGCTGCCGGCCGGCCTGCTGACGGCAGCGGCCTGGGACGTCGTACGCCAGCACCCGGTGTTGACCGGCGCGGAGAGCGAGTTGGCCACGGCGGTGCGCCAGGCGGGCGCCGAGGTCGTCGTGGTGGACGGTCCGGCGACGCAACGACTGCTGGACACCGTGGCCGCACACGGTACGGCGGTCTGGTTGGCCGGCCCGGCCGGCGACGAGGCTCTTGCCCGGGAGCTGGGTCTGCGGCTGGCGCGGGAGCCAGGGTTGGCCGAGATGGAGCTGATGTACGGCTCGTGGGATCCGCCGGGTGCGCGTCTGCTCGACGCGGTGGCCGTGCTGGACCGGCTGGCCTCGCCGGGTGGTGACCCGTGGAAGCGCGCGCAGACGCACCGCAGCCTCGCCGGTTACCTGCTGGAGGAGAGCTACGAGGCGTACGACGCGATCGACGCCGACGACACCGACGCGTTGCGTGAGGAGTTGGGCGACGTCCTCCTGCAGGTGGTGTTGCACGCGCGGCTCGCCGAGGAGTTGCCCGAGGGTGAGCGGTGGACCATCGACGACGTGGCCGGTGGCCTGGTCGACAAGATGATCCGGCGCAACCCGCACGTCTTCGCGGGCGCGGAGGCGGGCACGCTGGAGGAGATCACCGAGAACTGGGAGCGGATCAAGCGCGCCGAGAAGGCTCGGAAGTCGGTGCTGGACGGCGTCGCGGTGAGCCAGCCTGCGCTCGCGCTGGCCACGCAGATCCTGGCCCGCGCCGCCCGCGCAGGCATGGGTGTGCCACCCCCACTGGCGGACACCCAGGTGGACGCCGAAGCGAGACTGGGCGCGAGTCTCCTGGCAACGGTGGCCGCAGCCCGAGAGGCGGGCATCAACCCGGAGGCGGCCCTGCGCCGCACCACTCTCGCCTACGCCGAAGCCCTCCGGGCCGCCGAACCCCCACCCGCAGACCCGCGTTGACCATGAAGTTGTTGCCACGACACGCCGAGGCGGACGGCAACAACTTCATGATCGACGGAACGGGCGTAACCGGCGGCGTCGTCGGGGGTGGTCGGTAGGGTGGGCCGGGTGGAAGCGTTTGGAGTGCTGGCCGAGCGGGTTGTCGAGGCGTTGCTGGAGTCTCGGCCGGGGGTTGCCACCTCGGCGGGGGATCACCGGTTCGACGACCGGCTTCCTGATCTGTCCGCCGACGCGCTGGCGGCCGATCGGGAGATGCTCTCCGACGCGGCCAACGCGCTGTCCGAACTGGACCCGGACTCGCTCGACGTGGACGAGCAGGTCGACCACGCGTTGCTCACCTCCTTCGTGGACCGGGAGCTGTTCGAGCTGACCGAGATCCGGTCGCACGAGTGGGATCCGCTGCGGCACAATCCCGGCCCGCTCCTGCACGCGCTGCTGGCCCGCCCGTACGCTCCGGCGGAGGTGCGACTGACCCAACTGGCCGGTCGGCTCGCGGCCGTACCGGACGCCCTCGCCACCGCCCGCGCGACGTTGCGCGACATGCCGCGGATCCACGCGGAGACGGCGGTCGGGCAGTTCGCCGGCACGGCCGCGTTGATCCGCGACGAGCTACCGCCGCTGCTCGCCCAGGCGCCGAGCACCCTCGACCGGGTCGAGCCGGCCGCCACCGCGGCGATCGCCGCGATCGAGGAGTTCGTCGCGTGGCTGCGCGCCGGCCTGGCCGCCGACGTGGGCCCCGGGCGTGACCCCCGGCTGGGCCGCCGCCGCTGGGAGGCCCGGCTCTGGCACACCCTGGACACCGAGTTGGGCGCCGCCGAGATCCAGCGTCGCGCCTGGGCCAACCTGGACCGGGTCACCGCGGAGATCCGCGAGGCGGCCGTCGAGCTGGTCGGTGGCCCGGCCGACGACGCGGCGGTACGCCGGGCGCTGGACCTGCTCGCCGCCGAGCACCCGAACGACGCCACCATCGTCGAGCTGGCCGGGGTGACCCTGGACGAGGCGACCGACTTCGTCCGCGCGCACGACCTGGTCACCCTGGTCGACGACCGGTGCGTGATCCAGGAGATGCCGGAGTTCGCCCGGGGTGTCGCGGTGGCCTACTGCGACGCGCCCGGCCCGCTGGAAACCGCTGCCGTGCCGACCTTCTACTGCATCGCGCCCACCCCGGCGGACTGGCCGGCGCAGCGGGTCGAGTCGTTCTACCGCGAGTACAACGACCACATGATCCGCAATCTGACTGTGCACGAGGCGATGCCGGGTCACTTCCTCCAGCTCGCCCACGCCCGCCGCTACGTCGGTGGCACCCGGGTCCGCGCGCTGGCCGAGTCCGGCCCGTTCATCGAGGGCTGGGCGGTCTACGCGGAGGAGTTGATGACGGGCCTCGGCTTCGGCGGCCTGCCGGTGCGGTTGCAGCAGCTCAAGATGCAGCTCCGGATGACCATCAACGCGCTGCTCGACCAGTTGGTGCACGCCGAGGACCTGCCCGAGGCCGAGGCGATGGCGTTGATGACCGGGCGCGGCTTCCAGGAGGAGGGCGAGGCGGCCGGCAAGTGGCGTCGGGCGTTGCTCACCTCCACCCAGCTCTCCACCTACTTCGTCGGGTACAGCGAGGTCGCCGAGATCGCCGCCGCCCGACCGGACGGGGTGTCGGTGCGCGACTGGCACGACGCGATGCTCTCCCACGACTGCCCGCCCCCGCGCCATCTGCGCACCCTGCTCGGCGTCTGAGGAGACCGCCGGCCCGCGCACCAGAGATCCGCACCCGCGCCGAGCGCCGCGCGGGGTTCAGCGCCGAGCGGCGGTCACCGTCGCGTCGATCAGCCAGCGCGAGATGGAGTACGCGGGCGGCAGTTCCGCCGGCAGCGCATCCACGCCGAACCACCGAGCCTCGGTCAGTTCCCGGCCGTCGACCACCGGCTCGGCGTGCGGGTCGGCGGCACGGGCAGTGAAGCCGGCGAGCAGCACGCCGGGGCCGGAGATCGCCCACGGCTGGCTGCCGAAGTACGCCAGTCGGTCGACGGACAACCCGACCTCCTCGCCGACCTCCCGGTGCACCGCCGCCTCCAGGGTCTCGCCGGCCTCGACGAAGCCGGCCACGAGTGCCCACAGGCCGGTCGGTCCGCTGGCGTGTCGGACCAGCAGCAGCTCGTCGGCGCGACCGGCCGGTCCGGGCCGGGTGATCGCCACCAACACCGCGGCGGAGAGCTGCATCGGGACGTACAGGCCGCAGTCGGGGCACCGCCGGGCCGTCTCGCCCGGCTTGTCGGCCAGCTCGGCCCGGCAGGCGCCACACCACCGGTGGGTACGCCGCCAGGTGATCACCGCCAACGCCCGGCCGGCGAGCGTGGCGTGCGGTTCCGGCACCTCGGCGGCGAGCGACGCCCAGCCACGCGCCCGGCCGGGCAGAGGGTCGGCGGTGCTGAGATCGGTGGCCCAGGCGGGCACCCCGTCGAGAGTGCCCAGCGGCACCCAGTCGGTGTCGGCGGGCAGGTCGGCGACGCGGAGTGGTCGGCCGTCGGCGTCGGTCAGCAGCTTCGCGCCGGTGACCGGTAGGGCCAGGTCACCGGCGGCGGGCAGCCGCCCCCGCTCGACCCCGGGCTGGAAACCGGCGGGTCGTGCCGCGGACGCCGAGCCGCCGGACGCGGGTTTGTCCAGCCCCGGCCCGGCCGCCGGGCCGGTCACGACCCTCCCGGGCGGCTGTCCACGACGTCGGCACCGGCCGGCGGGTCGAACGCGGCCTTGTCCACGGTCGCGGAGTAGCGGCTCAGCGCCAGCTCCATCGGCTTGCCGTCGACCGGTCCGGTGAAGCTGCCGAGCACGCCCTCCGTGGTGACGCAGGCGGTGAAGTCACCGGAGGAGCTCTGCACCTCCACACAGGCGGCGTGGTGTCCGGCGATGGTGGTGTCGCTCTGCTTGACGACCGCCTGCGGGTCGAGGGCGGCGGCGGTGAGCAGCCCGACCACCACCGGCGGTGTGACAAGCCCCTGCTGCTTGGCCTCTCCGAAGAGAGTCACGGTGGGCTTGCTGCCTGGGGTGGGCGGGGTGGCCAGGGTGCACTCCGGCCGGGCGCCGGTCGTCGTGCACCGGGTGATCGCCTCCGGGGTGACGGTGAGTCGCCCGCCCGGATACGTGTACGCGGAGCGGGCCGGGTCCTGCGCCTGCACGATCGCGGCGCTCTGGCCACCGGGCAGCTGGTAGTCGGCCGAGTAGGTCAACTCCAACGCCCGGTCGAGTCGGGCGGCGACGTCGTTGACGAGTTCCGAGCGACCCATGGCGACTCCGGCGTCCTCGAATGTCTGACAGCCAGTGACCGTGAGCGACGCGATGACCGACACGGCGAGCATGCGGAGGGTGGTCGAGGCGGCGGGCATGCCGACCAGCCTGGTGGATCTGGTCCGCGCAGCGCAAACCCGTTGCCGGTTGACGCCCGGAAATCCGGGAATGTCCGTCAGCGCGGGGCGACTCGGGTGCGCGGGCGACGCCGTGCCCTTTCCCGTGGCCCGATACGCTGCGTTCAACACCTGCCTCAGCCGCACCGTCGCGGCCCACCCACGGACCGGATCACAACAACGAGGAGCGACTCAGTGGCAACCATCGAGGGAATCGTCGCCCGGGAGATTCTCGACTCGCGGGGCAACCCCACGGTCGAGGTCGAGGTCGGCCTGGACGACGGCACGGTGGCTCGCGCCGCGGTGCCCTCCGGCGCCTCCACCGGCGCGTTCGAGGCGATCGAGCTGCGCGACGGTGACGCCGACCGCTACCAGGGCAAGGGCGTGGAGAAGGCGGTCTCCAACGTCGAGGACAAGATCGTCGACCAGATCATCGGGTACGAGGCCAGCGAGCAGCGGCTCATCGACCAGAAGATGCTCGACATCGACGGCACCGACAGCAAGTCGGAGCTGGGCGCGAACGCGATCCTCGGGGTCTCCCTGGCGGTGGCGAAGGCCGCTGCCGGCAGCGCCGAGTTGAGCCTCTTCCGCTACCTGGGCGGCCCGAACGCGCACCTCCTGCCGGTGCCGATGATGAACATCCTCAACGGTGGCGCGCACGCCGACTCGAACGTCGACATCCAGGAGTTCATGATCGCGCCGATCGGCGCGCCCACCTTCCGGGAGGCGCTGCGCTCGGGCGCGGAGGTCTACCACGCCCTGAAGTCGGTGCTGAAGAAGAAGGGCCTGTCGACGGGCCTCGGTGACGAGGGTGGCTTCGCACCGAACCTGCCGACGAACGCGGCGGCCCTGGACCTGATCGCCGAGGCGGTCGAGAAGGCCGGCTACCGGCTCGGCACCGACATCGTGTTCGCGCTCGACGTGGCGGCCACCGAGTTCTTCGAGAACGGCACCTACACCTTCGAGGGTGCCGCGAAGTCCGCCGAGGACATGAGCACCTACTACACCAAGCTGGCCGACGAGTACCCGATCGTGTCGATCGAGGACCCGCTGGCCGAGGACGACTGGAGCGGCTGGCAGACGCTGACCGCGTCGATCGGTGACCGGGTGCAGATCGTCGGCGACGACCTGTTCGTCACCAACCCGCAGCGCATCGCCCGCGGCATCGCGGAGAAGTCCGCGAACGCGGTCCTGGTCAAGGTCAACCAGATCGGCTCGCTGACCGAGACCCTGGACGCGGTGGACCTCGCCCACCGGGCCGGCTTCAAGTGCATGATGAGCCACCGCTCCGGCGAGACCGAGGACACCACCATCGCCGACCTGGCGGTCGCCACCGGTTGTGGCCAGATCAAGACCGGTGCGCCGGCCCGCTCCGACCGCGTCGCCAAGTACAACCAGCTGCTCCGGATCGAGGAGGAGCTGGCCGACGCGGCGCGCTACGCGGGTGCCGGCGCGTTCCCGCGCTACCGTTCGGCCTGAGACGCTGCCGGGAAGCCCCACCGCAGGGGCTTCCCGACAAACTCCGTAACGCACGAAGCCTCGGGGGAGGGGTGTGACGATGCAGCAGCGCCGCACACCGGGTGGTCAGCGTCCCGCCCGCCGGCCGGGTCAGTCCGGTCGGCCGGGCGTCGGCCGCTCCACACGGGGATCGGTGCGGGAGGCCGGCGTACGCGCCGAACCCCGTGCCGCGGCTGGTCGGGCACCGGGTGCCGCCCGGGGGACCGAGGGCGTGCGCTCGGCGAATCGTCCGGCCGCCGCTCGGCGTACCGCCGCAGGTGGTTCCGTCAAGCGGCTCGCCGCGCCCCACCCCCGTCGTTTCACCGGTCGGGCCACCGTGCTGTTCGCGGTCCTGATCGCGCTCGCGCTGGCCTACACGTACCCGGTCCGGGTCTACCTGGACCAGCAGGCCGACATCGAGCGGATGGAGGCGGCCCAGGCGGCGCAGGAGGCGGAGATCGCCAAGCTCACCGCCGAGGCGGCCAACTGGAAGGACCCGGCGTACATCAAGACGCAGGCTCGGGAGCGGTTCTTCATGGGCGAGCCGGGCGAGAAGATGATGGTGGTGCTGTACGACCCGGAGGGCGCGGCCCGGGACGCCGGGAAGTCCGGTTCGACACCCCCGGCGGGGCCGACCACCTGGTACGACACGCTCTGGTCGAGCGTGCGGGCAGCCGACAGCCAGCAGCCGGGCAAGTGAACCACCCCCGAGCGTTAGGAAGGGCCCCTTCCTATACCGCAGGCGTTAACAAGGGGCCCTTCCTTATCGGCCGACCAGCACGACTGGAGTATCCGTGACTGTCGTACCACCGTCGGAGCCGGCGGCGGACTCCGTACCCCTGCCGCAGCGCGAGCCGGCCACCGAGGCCGACCTGGCCGCGGTGGCCGCGCAGCTGGGCCGCGCGCCCCGGGGCACCCGGGCGGTCGCCCACCGGTGTCCGTGCGGCCTTCCGGACGTGGTGGAGACGACCCCCCGCCTGGCCGACGGCACCCCGTTCCCGACGCTCTACTACCTGACCTGCCCCCGGGCCACCGCGGCGTGCAGCCGGCTGGAGTCGGCGGGGCTGATGAAGGAGATGGCGGACCGGCTGACGACCGACCCTGAGTTGGCCGCCCACTATCGCGCCGCGCACGAGGACTACCTGGCCCGTCGAGAGGCGATCGGCGAGGTGCCGGAGATCGCCGGCATCTCGGCCGGCGGGATGCCCGGCCGGGTGAAGTGCCTGCACGTGCACCTGGGGCACGCGCTGGGCGCCGGCCCCGGGGTCAACCCGTTCGGCGACGAGACGTTGGAGCTGGTCGAACCCTGGTGGGCGGCTGGCCCGTGCGTGGACGTGCCGGCGGGCGAGTGAGCGCGCAGACTGCGGATCAGATCACGGTGCGGCGGGCCCGCACCGGGGACGTCCGGGGCATCCGGCGACTGGTGGACACCTACACCGACGACCGGCGGCTGCTGAGCAAGGCCACCGTCACCCTCTACGAGGACGTGCAGGAGTTCCGGGTCGCGGTTCGCGACGACGACGGCGTCGTGGTGGGCTGCGGCGCGCTGCACGTCATGTGGGAGGACCTGGCCGAGATCCGTACGGTCGCGGTGGATCCGTCGTGTCGTGGTCAGCGGATCGGGCACCGGCTGGTGGGCGAGCTGATCGACGCGGCCCGGGAGTTGGGCGTGGCCCGGATCTTCGTGCTCACCTTCGAGACGCAGTTCTTCGGCGCGTTCGGCTTCCGGGAGATCGACGGCGCACCGGTGCCGCAACCCGTGTACGAGCAGCTGCTGCGCTCGTACGACGAGGGTGTCGCGGAGTTCCTGGACCTGGAGCGGGTCAAGCCGAACACGCTGGGTAACACCCGGATGCTGCTGCGCCTGTAGTCAGGTCGGTGGGTGTCAGCTCGACGCGGAGGCTAGGGCAGGCGGTCGCCGTGCCAGACCGCGGGCCGGTCACCCGTCCTGCCGTAAGGTTGCTGCCGTGACGACGCGTGTGGCGGCCATCGACTGTGGGACCAACTCGATCCGACTGTTGGTCGCCGACCTGCCCGACGACTCGGCCGGGTCGCCGGCGGCGCCGCTGGTCGACCTGACCCGACGGATGGAGATCGTCCGGCTCGGTGAGGGTGTGGACCGCACCGGTCGGCTGGCGCCGGAGGCGATCGAGCGGACCCGGGTGGCGCTGGCGTCGTACGCCGCCGACATCGAGAAGCTGGGCGCGGAGCGGGTTCGCATGTGTGCCACCTCGGCCTCCCGGGACGCCGCCAACGCGGCCGACTTCACCGAGATGGTGCAGCGCACCCTCGGTGTCGCGCCCGAGGTGGTCACCGGCGACGAGGAGGCCCGGCTGTCGTTCACCGGTGCGGTGCGCGGGCTGCCGGCCGACGCGAAGGCGCCCTTCCTGGTGGTCGACATCGGCGGTGGTTCCACCGAGTTCGTGGTCGGTGACCGGGAGGCCGGGGTGCGCGCGGCGATCTCGGTGGACATCGGCTGTGTCCGGATGACCGAGCGGCACCTGCCCGGTGACCCTCCGACGGCCGAGCAGGTCGCTGCCGCGCAGGCCGACATCGCGGCCGCGGTGGACCGGGCGCTCGCCGTGGTGCCCGGTCGCGAGGCGGCCACCCTGGTCGGCCTCGCCGGGTCGGTCACCACCGTGGTCGCCATCGCGCAGGGCCTTCAGGAGTACGACCCGGAGCGCATCCACCACGCGCGGGTGTCGTACGAGGCGGTCGCCCAGGTGACGGCGGATCTGCTGGGTCAGACCCGTGCGCAGCGGTTGGCGAACCCGGTGATGCACCCGGGCCGGGCCGACGTGATCGGCGCGGGCGCGCTGGTGCTTCGCGTGATCATGGAGCGGGCCGGGATGCCGTCGGTGGTCGCCTCGGAGCACGACATCCTCGACGGCATCGCCTGGAGCCTCCAGCCAGCCACCGCGCGCTAGCAGGCTTGATCAACTCGCCTTCATGGAAGTCGCGGTGTCCGAGTGCCTCGGATGCCCCGACTTCCTGAAAATCGAGTCGATCGACGTCCGGCCCTGCGGGGTTTCGCTTCAGCGCGTGCCGCGTGCCGCGATCGCTTCGCCCGGCGTGTTGGGGCGTGATCGTTGACGCTACTTCGCATTGCACACTAGTCTCTAATGCGTGGACACCACACAGTTGCTGAAGGGCGTGCTGGACCTGGCCGTCCTGGCCGTGCTCCGGCAGGAGGACGGCTACGGTTACGACATCCTGCGCCGGTTGCGCGAGGCCGGCCTGGAGGAGGTCGGTGACGCCTCGGTCTACGGGACGCTGCGCCGCCTCTTCGCCGCCGGCCTGCTCACCACCTACGTCGTGCCGAGCGAATCCGGGCCGCACCGTAAGTACTACTCACTCAACGCCGCGGGGCGTGACCAGTTGACCCGCTCCGGCAAGCTCTGGCGCTCGTTCGCCACCACCATGGACAGTCTGCTCGACGATCGGGGGATGGCGGCATGACCGTCACGGAGCAGGAGATCACCGACTACGTGGCGCGGGTCCGGGCCGCTCTGGCCGATCTGCCGCCCGCCCAGCGCGACGAGTTGACCGAGGACCTCGCCGACCACCTCACCGAGGTTGCCGCCGAGTCCGAGGGCAGGCTCGTCGAGCGGCTGGGTGAGCCCGAGACGTACGCCGCCGAACTGCGCGCCGCGGCCGGTGCCGCCGGCGGCAGTGGGCGCAACCTCGACCAGCGGGTCGCCACCGCCCTGGTCCGGGTCCGCAGCCGACTGCGCGAGATCGACACCCGGCTCGGCCCGGCGCTCGGGTACGAGACGGCGAGCGAGTTCCTGCGGTTGCTGCGGCCCGCCTGGTGGGTGCTGCGCGGCTACCTGGCGGCGATGCTGGTCACGATGATGAGCACCGACGGGAGCTACGGTCTGCTGCCCCGGTTCGGCGGAGAGTTGCTCGCCGGCATGGTCATGCTCGTCGCGTTCGTGCTCGCCTCCATCTGGATCGGTCGCCGTTCCACCCGGCTGACCCGCTGGCCCCGGTGGGCCCTGCACGCCGGCACGTTCGTGCTGGTGGTGTTCGCGCTCGCCGCGCTCGGCCACGCGGAGGACCGGCTCGACCGCGACTACTACTACGACCAGACCTCGGTCGACAGCCAGTACAGCCAGATCCGGGACGTCTTCGTCTACGACCGCGAGGGTCGCCTGGTGGAGAACGCACGACTCTTCGACCAGAACGGCAACCCGATCCGCCTGGGCTATCCGGACTGCGGGGGTCGCGTCGACGAGTACGGCAACCCGCTGTTGCGGCCATACCCGTACTGCCCCGAGCAGGCGCCCTTCGGGCCCCGCGCCCCGGGGGCGACCGTGCCGCTCACGCCGCCGACCGCGCCGCCCACGACACCGACCGGCACGCCGGACCCGAGCGTCACCCCGGGTGCTTCCGTCGCGCCGCAGCCGGGCGCGACGGTCCCCGGCGAACCTCCGGCAGGCCCCACCGGGACGCCGAGCGGCACGCCGACTCCGACCGCGACGAGCTGAGTCACGGTGTGAACTGGATCATGCTGACGAAGCTGGGAAATAGCTGAACGGACGAGGCGGGCGGGACGGCACCGGAAATCAATGATCGTTACGGTGTCGTCTGCTCATCAACCCCTCGGAAGGAACCACCGTGTCAGAGCAGGTCGCACCCTCCTCCGCGTCCGACGCCGCAGCAGCCCAGCCGGCCGTCGAGACGCCGCAGCCGACGCCGGCCCAGCCGCAGACGGCCAAGTCGGACGGGGCCGCGCCGACCGCTCCCGCGCCGGATACGGCCGCGCCGACCGCACCCGCGCCGGACGGGGCCGCGCCGACCGCACCCACGCCGGATGCGACCGCGCCGGACGCGGGCAAGTCGGAGGAGAAGTCCGGTGGCAAGAAGGCGCTGGGCATCGTCGGCGTGATCCTCGCGATCGTCGTCATCGCCGGCCTGAAGTTCGGCGTCGCCGCGGCGATCGGCAACTACTTCAACAAGGACGAGACGGCTGACGCCAAGACCGGCGACTGCATCGCCGAGCTGCCCGAGGTCACCGGCACCAAGCAGGAGAAGGCCGACGGCGCCAAGGTCGTGTCCTGCACCTCCACCGACGCGGCGTACACCGTGGTCGGTCGGGTGGAAGACCAGAGCGAGGCTCAGGCGCGGGCCGGCACCGCCTGCGATCAGTACCTCAAGGAGGGCGAGGAGGGGTACGTCTTCTCCAGCATCAAGCCGGGCAAGACGGGCTACGTCCTCTGCCTGACCAAGAAGGCCTGACCAGGTCGGTAGACCAGCATCGACGGCGGCGGGAGTGGATCCCGCCGCCGTCGGCGTACCCGCAGTCACCAGCTGGCGAACAGGAGGTGAATGCCACTGTTCCGGCGTCTTCCCGACGGCCGCGCGGCGTGGCAGGCTACCGGCACGTAGGACCACTGGGCGACCAGCCAACGATGACTGACCGCTAGGAGGACGGCCCATGGGCGAAATGGTGAGCTACCGCAGCAACGGAGGCACGAGCGAGGGGTATCTCGCGATACCCGCCAGCGGAATGGCCAGCCCTGCCGTCATCGTGATCCAGGAGTGGTGGGGCCTCGTCCCGCACATCCGGTCGGTGGCGGACCGGTTCGCCGAGGCTGGCTTCGTCGCCCTCGCCCCGGACTTCTACCACGGCGAGACGACCAGCGAACCCGACGAGGCGCAGCGGCTCCTGATGGCGATGCGGATGGACGAGGCGGCGAAGGACATCGCCGGCGCGGCCGACTATCTCGCCGGGCGGCCGGAGGTCACCGGTAAGGTCGGTGCCGTGGGCTTCTGCGCCGGTGGCAGCCTCGCCCTCTGGTCGGCCACCATCTCCGAGCGGATCGTCGCCACCGTGGGTTTCTACCCCGTGCTGCCCTGGGAGTCGATGCGCCCCGACTGGGCCGACTACGCCGGCAAGGCCGCGGTCATCCACTGCTCCGAAGAGGACGGCACCTCGGCTGCCGACGGCGTACAGACCGCCCGCCAGGCCATCGAGGAGGCCGGCGGCGACTGCCACCTCTACGACTACCCGGGCACCTCGCACGCCTTCTTCAACGACGACCGGCCGGAGGCGTTCGACCAGCGCGCCGCCGCCAGTGCCTGGGCCCGCACCCTGGAACTCTTCCGGGCCAAGCTTGGCTGAGTCGCGTACCCCCGAGCAGGTGGTCGCCCGCGCAGCGCGGGCGACCGACCTGGTCGACCTCGACGCGGCCGTCAGCGACTGTTTCGCCTGCCCCCGGCTGGTCCGGTGGCGGGAGGAGGTGGCCCACACCCGCCGGGCCGCCTTCCGCGACCAGGAATACTGGGGTCGGCCGGTGCCGGGCTTCGGCGCCGCCGACGCGCGGATCGCGATCCTCGGGCTGGCGCCCGCCGCCCACGGTGGCAACCGCACCGGTCGGATCTTCACCGGCGACCGGTCCGGCGACGTGCTGTTCGCCGCGCTGCACCGGGCCGGGCTGGCCAACCAACCGACCAGCGTCGCCGCCGACGACGGGCTCGCTCTGCGCGACATCCGGATCTTCTCGGCCGTCCGATGTGCGCCACCGGACAACAAGCCGACCCCGGTGGAGCGGGACACCTGCGCCCCCTGGCTGCACCGCGAGGTCTCGCTGATCCGGCCCACGCTGCGCGTCGTGGTCGCGCTGGGCGCATTCGCCTGGGCAGCGTGGTGGCCGGTGCTCCGTCAGGTGTACGGGCTGCGACCGCCCAGCCCGCGACCGGCGTTCGGTCATGGGGCACACTGGTCCGGCACAGCCGCTCCGGACCTGCTGGGCAGCTACCACGTCAGCCAGCAGAACACCTTCACCGGGCGGTTGACGCCAAAGATGCTGGACGACGTCTTCGACCAGGCTAAACAGCTGGTCGAGGTGGACTGAGAACGCGTGGGGCGGTGGCGATGACAGACGGAACACGCCCACCCGCGCCGTCACCGGGTGACGAGTCCGGTGTGTTGCGCCCGGCGTTCGGCCTGCTTCGCCGGTGGTGGCCGGTCGGCGCGGTCGCCGCGCTGCTCGCCGGTGCCGCGCTGGCGTCCGCCCACTCGTCGCTCGGGACCAGTCGGATTCCGCCAGCCGCGGAGAACGTCCCCTGGGTGCCCGAGTACCCGACCGTCGAGCCGTCCGCGTCCATCCCGGTCGAGCCACGCGACGCCGGCGAGGCCACCCAGGCGCACATACCGCAGTGGATCGCCACCGTGGCGCTGGTCCTGCTCGGGCTCGCCATCCTCGCTGCCCTCGGCTACCTGACCTGGATCCTGATCCGGGGCGCGCTGCGCCGTACCACCCGGACGCTGCCGGCGCAGCGGGCCCGGCGTACCGCCGAGGGCACCGCCCGCGAGGTGGTCGCCGCCCTCGACGCCGGCCTGGTGGAGTTGGACGACCGGGACACCGACCCACGGGTGGCGGTGATCGCCTGCTGGGTGCGCCTGGAGGAGGCCGCCGCCACGGCCGGTGTGCCACGGCTCGCCGGGGACACCCCCACCGACCTGGTCAGCAGGCTGCTGCGCGGCGACCCGGCGGCCGGCGTGCCGGCGATCGTCAGCGCCGACGTGCTGGCCGAGTTCGCGCACGTCTACCGGGAGGCCCGGTACGCCACCCGTCCGGTCGACGAACGTACCCGCGACTCGGCCCGCGCCGCGCTGCGCCGGCTGCGCGGCGAACTCACCGCGGCCGTGGTGACCACATGAGCAGCACCAGCATCGACGACCTGCTCGCGTTCGAGGAGGAGGCGGCCCCGTCCGGTCCGCCGGAGCGCCGCTCCCGGTTGGGCCCCGTGCTGCGTGCCCTCGCGTGGGCCGCCGCACTGGTCGCGGTGCTGCTCGTCGGCCTCCGCGCGGTCGGCCTCCAGATCTCACTGCCGGTGCTGATCGCCGGGGTGCTCGCCGTCCTGGCGGTCCGCCGGGTCACCGCCCTGCTCGCGCCGCCACCCCCGCCGCCAGCGGGTGCCCGGACCGCGCCGGGCGAGGAGGACGGCAGCTACAACTGGGGTGCCCGGGACGCGCTGCGTAGCGCGATCAACCGGTGGGAATGGCCTCTGGACTGGTCCGCGACCCGATCCGAGCGGTTCACCGGGACGGTCCTGCCCCGGATCGGTGAGCTGGCCGACGAGCGGATGCGCCTCAAGCACGGCGTCACCCGCGAGTCGGATCCGGCCCGCGCCCGCGCCCTGCTGGGTGACCAGCTGTGGACGTTCCTGGAGACCCCGCCTCGCCGCACCCCGTCGCCGCGCGACCTCGCGGCGATCGTCGCCGAACTGGAGAAAATCTGATGAAGGACGTGGACCGGAGCATCGCCCCCGCAGAGGTCGGCCACCTCGCTCGGGCCGTCCTGGACGCGGTCGGCACCGTCGTGGTCGGCAAGCGGGACGCGTTGGAGCTGGTCCTCGCCGGCATCCTCGCGGGCGGGCACGTCCTGCTGGAGGACCTGCCCGGGTTGGGCAAGACCCTCACCGCACGCTCGTTCGCCCAGGCACTCGGGTTGGATTTCCGTCGGTTGCAGTTCACCCCCGACCTGCTGCCCGCCGACGTCACTGGTTCCTTCCTGTACGACCAGCGCAACGGCGACTTCACCTTCCGGGCCGGCCCGGTCTTCACCAACCTGCTCCTCGCCGACGAGATCAACCGGACGCCCCCGAAGACCCAGTCCGCGCTTCTGGAGGCGATGCAGGAGAAGCAGGTCTCGGTGGAGGGTGTGACCTACAAGCTGGACGAGCCGTTCCACGTGCTGGCCACCGCCAACCCGATCGAGTACGAGGGCACCTACCCGCTGCCCGAGGCGCAACTGGACCGGTTCCTGCTGCGGGTCTCGTTCGGCTACCCGCACCACGAGGAGGAGTGGGAGGTGCTCCGCCGTCGGATGAGCCGTCGCCGCGAGGAGGCGGACATCAAGCCGGTGGTCGACGCGGCCACGCTGCGGGCCATGCAGGCCGCCCTGGAGGACGTGGTGGTGGAGGACTCCGTCGGCCGGTACATCGTGGCCCTCACCGCGGCCACGCGGGAGCACCCGTCGGTGCTGGTCGGCGCCTCACCGCGCGGTTCGTTGGCGCTGCTGCTGCTGGCCCGGGTGCGCGCGGTCTTCGGCGGACGGGACTACGTGGTGCCGGAGGACGTCAAGGAGGTGGCCGCACCGGCCCTGGCCCACCGGATCACCCTGCGCCCGGAGATGTGGTTGCGCCGGGTCGACCCGGCGTTCGTGGTCGGCGAGGTGCTGGAAGGCACCCCGGCCCCGGCGAGTGGCGCACTGCCCAGCTACGCCGCTGGCGGGCCCCAGCGCTGATGACCGGACCGACCGTGTCGAGATCCACCGAGCCGGAACCGGCTGCCGGCTGGGCGCCCACCCCGGCGCTCGGTCGGGCGGTGCTGCTCGCCGGTCTACTGCTCGTGGCGGGGGTGCTGCTGGGGCGGGTCGACCTGATCGTGCTGGCCGCCCCGTTCGCCCTGGGCACCGCGTACGCGCTGCGCCGACGGCCCACGGCGCTGCCACAGGTGTGGATCACCTCGGGTGACGACGGGCCGCTGGTCGAGGGCGGCGACGTGACAGCGGCCGTCAGCGTCGGCAACCCGGACACCGTCGACTACGACCTGGTCGTGCTGCGTACCCGAGTGTCGCCGTGGCTGCGGATCCTCCGAGCTGGCTTCGCCCGCGACGCGGCCGTCGGCGACGTGCCGCCGACCGGTGGCGAGGGTCCGGCGGCCAGCGGCACGGGGCGTTCCGTCGCCGACCGGCCGTTCGTGACGTCGGTGCCCGTCGGGTCGGCGGTGGACCTGGAGCTGGCCGGCCGTGCCCTGCGCTGGGGCCGGCACCCGGTCGGCCCGGCCGGCGCTCGGGTCGCCACGGCAGGCGGCCTGCTGGTTTCCCGCGCGGTGATCGTCGAGCCGGTCCGCGTGCGGGTGTACCCGCGTACCGAGCCGTTCGAGGCGGTGGAGGCGATGCCCCGGGCCGCCGGTCTGGTCGGGGCGCACCACTCGCGGCGTCCCGGCGAGGGCGGCGAACTAGCCGGCGTACGGGTCTTCGCTCCCGGTGACCGGTTGCGCCGGATCGACTGGCGGGTCTCGCTGCGCGCCCGCCAGCTGCACGTGGCCTCCACCCTCTCCGACCGTGACGCGGAGGTGGTGGTGTTGCTCGACGTGCTCGCCGAGGCGGGGCGCTCCGGCGGGGTGGACGGTGCCGCCTCGGTGCTGGACACCACCGTCCGGGCCACCGCGGCGATCGCCGAGCACTACCTGCACCGCGGCGACCGGGTCTCGCTGCTGGAGTACGGGCCGACCGCCCGCCGGCTGCGTCCGGCGGCCGGGCGGCGGCAGTACCTGACCGTCCTGGAGTGGCTGCTCGACGTACGCGTCACGGCGTCCTCGCACGAGCCGTACGACCAGGTGTTCGGCCCACAACTGCTCTCCTCGGACGCGCTGGTGGTGGTGCTCACCCCGCTGCTGGACGAACGGTCGGCGCAGATGCTCGCCCGACTGGCCCGCGCCGGCCGGTTCGTGGTGGCGGTCGACACGTTGCCGGCCGACCTGGCGTCACCGAAGGACCGGGGTTGGGCGGAGGTGGCGTACCGGCTGTGGCGGTTGGACCGTGAGGTCATGATCGGGCAGCTCCGGGAGCACGGCGTACCCGTGGTGCGCTGGGCCGGCGCCGGCAGCCTGGACCAGGTGCTGCGGGACGTGGCCAGGCTGGCGACGGCCCCGAGGGTGGGTGGCCGGTGAGCGCGAGGAGTGAGCTTGCGAGCCCCGCAGTCGTGAACGAAGGGGGCGCGGTGAGCGCGAGGAGTGAGCTTGCGAGCCGCGCAGTCGTGAACGAAGGGGGCGCGGTGAGCGCGAGGAGTGAGCTTGCGAGCCGCGCAGTCGTGAACGAAGGGGGCGCGGTGAGCGCGAGGAGTGAGCTTGCGAGCCCCGCAGTCGCGAACGAAGGGCGGCGCAGATGATCGACGCCGTGACCGGGCGGGTCCGGTCGGTCCAGAACGCGGTCGCCCGGATCAGCGTCGCTCCGCTCCTGGTGCGGTGTGCGATCTTCGTCGTCGTGCTTGCCGGGTTCGTCCTCGCCTTCCCCGCCGAGGTGCTTCCCGGGCGACCGATCCTGTTCCTGACGGTTGCCGCGTTGTTGCCCGCCTTCGGTCCGCGTCGGGTCTGGGCGACCTTCACGGCGTTGGTCACGGTCGGCGGCTGGCTGCTCGCCACCGACGGGTACGGCCGTCCGGTCGCCCTCTGGCGGCTGCTCGCCCTCGCCGCCCTGCTCTATCTGGGGCACACCCTCTGCGCGCTGGCCGCGTTGCTGCCCTACGACGCGGTGGTGGACCCCGAACTGGTCACCCGATGGTTGCTGCGGACGGCGGCCGTCCTGCTGGGCACCGCCGTGCTGGGAGTGCTGTTGCTGCAGGCCCCGGTCACGGGTGGCGAGACGGGCCACCAGTGGGTGACCGTGCTGGGTTTGCTGCTGGCCGTGGGCACGGCAGCGTTGCTGGGCTGGCTCCTGCGGCGCCGGTGACCGCTGGTACGGGAGGGTTACGCAGGTCACATGGGTTGTGCTCCGTCACAGATGAGGGGCGCGAGCGGGATTACCTGAGCCGGCCGGGGAAAGATAGACAACGTGAATCCGAAGCGGATCCTTGTGGTTGGTGCCGGGCACGTCGGTCTGTACGCGGCCCTGCGCCTGTCGAAGAAGCTCAGCTCCCGTGAGGCTGAGGTCATGGTGGTGGATCCCCAGCCGCACATGACCTATCAGCCGTTCCTGCCCGAGGCGGCGGCGGGCAACATCTCCCCGCGACACTCCGTGGTGCCCCTGCGGCGGGAGTTGCGTCGGTGCAAGATGGTTGCCGGCACGGTCACGCGGATCGAGCACGACCGCAAGACGGCCACCGTGCAGCCGATCAGTGGCCCGGCCCGGGAGATCACCTACGACCACGTGATCGTGGCCCCGGGTTCGGTGTCCCGCACCCTGCCGATCCCCGGCCTGCACGAGCAGGGCATCGGGTTCAAGACCATCGGCGAGGCGATCTACCTGCGCAACCACGTGCTGGACCGGCTCGACGTGGCTGCCGCCACGCCCGACGCCGACGTCCGTCGCGCGGCGCTGACCTTCACCTTCGTCGGCGGTGGGTACGCCGGCATCGAGGCGCTCGCCGAGATGGAGGACATGGCTCGCGACGCCCTGCGCTACTACCCGGAGCTCAAGCAGGACGAGGTCCGCTGGGTGCTGGTCGAGGCCACCCAGCGGGTGCTGCCCGAGGTCGACCGGGACATGGGCGCCTACACCGTCCAGCAGCTGATGAAGCGGAACATGGACATCCGGCTGGACACCCGGCTCGAGTCCTGCGTCGACGGGGTGGTCAAGCTCTCCGACGGTGACAGCTTCCGGTCCGACACGATCGTGTGGACGGCTGGCGTGAAGCCGTCGCCGATGCTGGACTCGACCGACTTCCCGCGTGACGACCGTCGGCGGATCACCTGCCTGCCCACTCTGCAGGTGGTCAACGGTGACGAGGTTGTCGAGGGCGCGTGGAGCGCCGGCGACTGCGCGGCCGTGCCGGACCTGACCAAGGAGCCGGGCAACTTCTGCTCGCCGAGCGCGCAGCACGCGGTGCGCCAGGCCGCTCGGATGGCCGACAACATCGCCGCCGTGCTCCGCGGCCGCGAGCCGGTCAACTACAAGCACAAGCACGTCGGCAGCGTCGCGAGCCTCGGCCTGCACAAGGGCGTCGCCCAGGTGTACGGGATCAAGATGACCGGCTGGCCGGCCTGGGTCATGCACCGGACGTACCACATGAGCCGGATCCCGTCGTTCAACCGCAAGGTCCGCGTGGTGGTGGACTGGACGCTGGCGTTCGTCCTCAAGCGTGAGGTGGTCGCCCTTGGGCAGCTGCACGACCCGCGCGAGGAGTTCTCCGAGGCGTCCCAGCCGGTCGGTGCCCCCCGCGTCTGACCCAGCGACAAGGAAGGGCCCCTTCTTACCGGTAACCGGTAAGAAGGGGCCCTTCCTTAGCGCCGCGCGTGGGCGCGGTCGCACCCTGGCGTCAGACCCGCCAGATCCAGGCGTCGGCGATCCGGGTGGCCGGGCCGTAGAGCTGTTCCAGGGTCGCCCGCAGGCTCTCCGCGTGCGGGGCGTCGTCGGCCAACGCCACGCAGGAGGCACCCCAGAACTGGGCGTCCCGGGCGGCCTGACGGCGCTGCTCGTCGCCGATGGCCGGTTGGTCGCCGCGCCGGGCGACGTCCGCCAGCAGAGCGGAGGTGGGCTGCTTGAAGGTGCCCATCGCCGCGGTGCCGCCCCGCCCGTACGGGCCGATGAAGAATCCCTCCGGCAGACCGAAGGCGGCATCGGCGGCGGTGGCCCAGCGCATCGGCCAGGGCTCCTTGGGCGTGGGCAGCGGCACCGGGACCAGCACCCCGCCGGGGCGTACGCACTGCCGCCAGTGCCCGCCGCTGACGAATTCCGGCACGGCGGGTCGTTCGGCGGTCGGCAGCGGGGTCGGGAAGATCGGCAGCAGTGCCGCGCCGACGGCCAGTGGCACCAGCCGCCGTGCCCGTCCGGTGCTGCGCAGAGCCCGGTCGACCGCGAGCACCAGCAGTGTCGCGATGATCGGCAGCAGTGCCAGCGCGAACCGCATCGGCAACGCGCCGTCCACCACCGGCAGCCCGCCGATCAGGGCGTACGGGCCGGGCAGCGCGGTCCTGGTGCCGCCGAGCACCACCTCCGGGCCGAGGGAGAGCGCACCCATCACCAGGCCCGCCACGACGCAGGCGAAGACCAGTCGACGTCGCCCGACCCAGATCGCGCAGGTCGCGGCGACCAGCAGCAGGGGCCAACCCAGGAAGGTGTTGTACTCGGCCGGGCCGGTGGTCAGCCGGGCCGACACGTCGCTGCCGGCCACCGACAGCGGGGAGACCGTCCACCAGCTGCTCAGGTCGGCGGAGAAGTAGGCCGGCGTGAACATGCCGTCGGCGACTCCCTGCGGGCCGGCGAACTGGAACCACAGCGGATAGCCGAGCACCAGCAGGGCGAGCCCGGCGGCGATGGCGAGCCCGCCGGCGAAGCCGGGTAGCGCCCGCCGAGCCAGGTCCCGGTCCGCCACGGCGTAGCTGATCGCCATCACCAGCAGGGTGACGGCGGCGAGGAAGAGCACCTCCTCGCCGATGAAGACCTGCGCGGTGACCGCGGCGGCCAGCCCAGCGGCGGAGGTGATCATCCGTCGGCGGTCCGGCCCGGCGGCCAGTTCGCGACCCGGACCGCCGGGCCTCGCGGGTCCCGGGTCGGACGCCCGCAGCAGCCGGACCACCAGCCAGACGATCACCGGTACCAGCCACTGGGCG
Source organism: Micromonospora sp. B9E7 (assembly GCF_039871815.1). Lineage (NCBI taxonomy): Bacteria > Bacillati > Actinomycetota > Actinomycetes > Micromonosporales > Micromonosporaceae > Micromonospora > Micromonospora sp. B9E7. Next base: position 8,191 of record NZ_JBDPLX010000030.1, on the reverse strand, counting down.
GTCATGTGCAGGTGGCTGTTGGTCTGCGAGACCATCCCCGGGCCGAACCCGCACAGGGCCCCGCCGAGCGCGGCGGCGAACCGGCGGGCCCGCAGCGTCCGGTGGAACAGCAGGTACCACGCGAGTGCGGTACCAGCGAGGTTGGCGGCGGCGAGCAGCGCGAAGGTGACCGGCGCGCCCAGCAGCAGGGTGACCGGCGCGAAGGCGATGCCGAGTGCGATCACCGTGGTGTTGGCCATCAGGTTGACGCCGTCGGGGGCGTTGAGTCGGTCGCTGAGCAGGTCGAAGTCGCCGAGCAGCGCGCGGGCGTCGACCGCGAGGAACCACTCGTAGAGGGCCTGGTCCTCCGGGTTGAGCGACAGGATGCGGCCTCCCGGGTCGGGCCACAGACCGTGGGTGAGCCAGCCGGCCAGCACGGCCCAGATCAGAGCGACCAGCAGATCGGCCCGGTGTCGGCCGACGGCGGCCAGCAGCCGAGTGGCCCGAGGTCGGCGGTTGACCCGGTCGGCCAGGCGGAAGGCCTGCTCGGGGGCGGCGTCGGGGGCCGTGGGGGCTGCGCTGCTCACGGCATCGACCCTAATGTGGCCAGCCCGTCGGGGTACGCCGGGTCGCCGAGGACCGGCTACGGTGACACTGCACTGTGCGTGTCGGCGCGCCGGTGCCACCCGCCCGGGTGGTGGAAAGGCAGACACGGCCGCCTTAAAAGCGGCTGCCGAAAGGCGTGCGGGTTCGACCCCCGCCCCGGGCACAGGTCCGCTCACACGCATTCTCATTCGTGATCACCAGGAGTTGGCTGCGCCGTTTACTCTTGGAGGGCACGTTCACGTGCACACGACCCCCTGAGGGAGGCCAGACAGTGAAGACCTCGAACCCGGTGCTCGCCCGGCTCGGCCAGGCGGCCGAGCGGGAGCGCTCCGCCGGGTACGCACCGGCCGGGCCGTACGGACAGCCCGGCATTCCCCAGCAGTACCCGTCCCAGGCCGGTTACCCGGCCGCACCGCCGACCGTGGCGCCCATGACGATCGACGACGTCGTCGTCAAGACCGTCACTCTGCTCGGCATCCTCGGCATCACCGCCGCGGCAGCCTGGGTGCTCGTGCCCGACGCGCTGGTCGGGCCAGCCTGGATCGGCGCGGCAGTGGTCGGCCTGGTCCTCGGCTTGATCATCTCGTTCTCCCGGATGGCCAACCCGGCGCTCGTGATCGCGTACGCGCTCGTCGAGGGCGTCTTCGTCGGCATGGTCAGCAAGGCGTTCGAGACGGCCTATTCCGGCATCGTGCTCCAGGCCGCCGTGGCCAGCTTCGGCATCTTCTTCCTGATGGCGATGCTCTACCGGGCGAAGGTCATCCGGGCCACCCCGGCGTTCGTCAAGGGCATGATCGCCGCGATGGTCGGTCTGTTCGCCGTCATGCTGATCAACCTGGTGCTGGCGCTGTTCGGCGTCAACACCGGTCTGCGTGACGGCAGCCCGCTGGCGATCGGCTTCAGCCTGGTCTGCATCGTCGTCGCCTCGCTGAGCTTCGTGCTCAGCTTCAAGGAGATCGAGGACGGCGTCCGGATGGGCCTGCCGCAGCGCTACTCCTGGGTGGCCGCGTTCGGCATCCTGGTCAGCCTGGTCTGGCTCTACATCGAGATTCTGCGCCTGCTGAGCTACTTCCAGGGCGACGACTGACCTCGTCCGCACTGCGACCGGCGCCCGTCCCCGCTCTGGTGGGGGCGGGCGCCGTCGTCCGCGCCGTTTTCCCGCCGCCGCCGGTCCGCCCGGGGCAGAGTGACTGCGAGGGCCCACACCCCTGGGGTACGCGGGCGAAGGAGGCGGCGGTGCGCAGCAACAACCCGGTGCTCAACCGGCTGGACGAGACCGGCCGGGTGGAGGCTCGGGTGCTCGGCTCCCGCGACGTCGAGCCGATGACCGTCGACGACGTGGTGGTGCGTACCGTCGGGTTGCTGCTCGTCACCGGCGCGGCGGCGGCGGTGTCCTGGGCGGTGATCCCCGACGCGGCGTGGCTGGGTGCCGCGCTGGCCGGCAGCGCGCTCGCCTCGATCGCGCTGGTCCTGGTCATCTCGCTGCGAGGCATCACCAACCCGGTGCCGATCGTCGGCTACGCCGTGCTCCAGGGCCTGCTGCTGGGGGTGGCGAGCCGTGCCTTCGAGCAGGTCTATCCGGGCATCGTGGTGCAGGCGGTGGCCGGCACCTTCGGCGTCTTCCTCGGCATGGCGGCGCTCTACCGGGCCCGGGTTATCCGGGCTACGCCCCGGCTGGCCCGCCTGGTGATCGGCACGTTGCTCGGCATCGCCGTGCTGAGCGTGGTCAACCTGGTGTCGTACCTGATCTCCGGAAGGCCGGGCCTGGCGGTCTACAGCGTCAGTGGCGAGGTCGGCTGGTTGCCGTACGCCTTCTCGGTGGTCGCCATCATCGCCGGGGCGTTCAGCTTCATCCTCGACTTCGATCTCGTCGAGCGTTCGGTGCGGGACGGCCGACCCCGCCGGTACGCGTGGCTGAGCGCGTTCGGCCTGCTCACCGGGTTGGTCTTCCTGTACTGGCAACTGTTGCGGCTGCTCAGCTACCTGCGCCGCTGACCGACCCACGGTGGCACGGTCGGTGCCGGCCGTAGACTCGGCGGCGATGAGCGCAGCGGAGTTCGACGAGGTCGTGCAGCTTCTGGTCCGCCAGGTCGGGCACTGGCAGCAGCCGCGATGGGCGGCGGTCGCGACCACCGGAAACGTGTCCCGTGCCGACCTGGTGCACCGACTGGTGCAGGAGATCGCCAACCTCGCCGCCGACGCCGAGGGCGGCCCCCGGCGGACGGTGCCCCGGCTCGACAACGACCTCGCCCTGACCGATCAGTTGCGCGTGGTGACAGCGGACCTGCTGGCCGCCGATCCGGGGCCAGAGGTGCTGGCCCGGGCCGCCGCCGAGGCGACGGCGACCCGCAGCGCGCTCTGAGGCCTACTCCGCGAGGGACGGGGCCGGCCGGCGGCAGCTCAGCTCAGCCGCTCGAGCACCATGGCCATGCCCTGGCCGCCGCCCACGCACATCGTCTCCAGACCGATGGTCTTGTCGTGCCACTCCAGGGCGTTCAGCAAGGTGCCGGTGATCCGGGCACCGGTCATCCCGAACGGGTGACCGACCGCGATGGCACCGCCCATCACGTTCAGCTTCTCCTCCGGGATGCCCAACTGACGGTAGGAGGGAATGACCTGCGCCGCGAACGCCTCGTTGATCTCGACGAGGTCGACGTCGTCGATGGTCATCCCGGCCCGGCGTAGCGCCTGCCGGGACGCCTCCACCGGCCCGAGACCCATGATCTCCGGCGACAGGGCGGTCACACCCGTGGAGACGATCCGGGCCAGCGGGGTGAGCCCGAGATCCTCGGCCCGCTGGGCGCTCATCACCACTACGGCGGCCGCGCCGTCGTTGAGCGGGCAGCAGTTGCCGGCGGTGATCCGGCCGTCCGGGCGGAACACCGGCTTCAGGCCGGCGACCGCGTCGAGGGTGACGCCGGCGCGGGGACCGTCGTCGGTGCTCACCACGGTGCCGTCCGGCGTGGTGACCGGGGTGATCTCCCGGGCCCAGAAGCCGTCGGCGATGGCCTTCTCGGCGAGGTTCTGGCTGCGTACGCCGAACTCGTCCATGTCGGCGCGGGTGACGTCGTACACCTGGGCCAGGTTCTCCGCGGTCTGCCCCATGGTCAGGTAGACGTCGGGCAGATCGCCCGTCTCGCGCGGGTCGGTCCAGACCTCGGCGCCGCCCTGCGCGCGGCGCTTCGAGCGCTCGCCGGCCGCGCCGAAGCGGGGGTTCTCCCAGCCGCCGCCGACCAGGGCCTGTGCCTCGGGAGGCAGCCCGTCGGAGCTGCCGCGGGCGTAGCGGGACACCATCTCCACGCCGGCGGAGACGAACACGTCACCCTCGCCGGCCCGGATCGCGTGCATCGCCATCCGGGTGGTCTGCAACGACGAGGCGCAGTAGCGGGTCAGCGTGGCGCCGGGCACGGTGTCCAGACCGAGCAGTGTCGACACCACCCGGGCCATGTTGAAGCCCTGCTCGCCACCGGGCAGGCCGCACCCGAGGTAGAGGTCGTCGATCGTGGTCGGGTCGAGCGCGGGGATCTTGTCCAGGGCCGCTTGGACGATGGTCGCGGCGAGGTCGTCGGAGCGGACGTCGCGCAGGGATCCCTTGTGCGCCCGGCCGATGGGGGAGCGGGCGGTGGCGACGATGACGGCGTCGCGGGACGACTCAATCGGCATGGACCAACGTTAACCCGCCGGTAACATGGCGCGGAAGGAGCGGGCGTGGCGGGAAATGTCACCCCCCGCTAGCGCCGGGACGCGACCGTCGCTGCGGCGGCGACCGCGGGCAGCAGCGCGTGCGCCCACACGCGGTAGCCGTCGGCGGAGGGGTGGAAGCCGTCGTGGCAGAGCGTCCCCGCGTCGGCCCGGAACACCGGCCCGGTCTCGGCGGCCAGGTCGACCACCGAGCCGCCGGCGTCGAGCACTGCCACGGTCTGCGCGCGGGCCATCCGCCGCCCGGACCAGCCGACCATCTGTCGCAGTGGAGGCGCGATGGCGCGCACCGCCCCGAGATCGGGGCAGGTGCCGACGACCACCTCGACCCGCGCCTCCCGCAGCCGGTGCACCGCCGCGCCGAGATACGCCGCCGCGTCGGAGGGCCGGCGCAGCCCGGTGGCATCGTTGGCCCCGATCAGGATCAGCGCCACGTCGGGTCGTTCACCGAGCAGGGACCGGGCCACCTGGGTGGCCAGGTCGGTCGAGCGGGAACCGGAGACACCGACGCTGGACAGGTGCACGCGGCGACCGGTCGGGCCCTCGGCGAGCAGGTTGGCCAGCTGCCCGCCGATGGTGTCCTCGAGACGGTCGACGCCGACACCCAACGCGGAGGAGTCACCGAGCAGCACCAGACGCAGCGGCGGAGCGCCGGCCCGGCCGATCGTGGCCCGCAGGGCCAGCCCCAACTCCGGTTGGGCGTAGCGGCGGTGCCGGGCGACGAACGCCTCGCCAGCCAGGACGGCAGCGCCCCCCACCGTGCCGGCGAGCAGCGAGAACGCCGCCGCCCGGCCCAGCCGGCCGGCGAGGCCGGCGGTCATGCCTCGCACCCTGCGCTCGTTCATGCCAGTCCCTCCACTGTCGAGGTGTCCGAGGCGGACCCGTGCTGCGCCACCGCGCCGACACCGAAGAACGCGCGGCGACGCAGCTGCGCCCACCGGCCCGCCGGCCCTCGGTCGCGGCCCCGGACCCGGGTGCCGCTGACCTCCGTGCCGGCGTGCCGGGCCGCCTCCTGCGCGGCCTCAGGCAGCGACCGTACGCCCTCGCCCCGCGTCGGCGTAACCCGTCGTTCCTGCGCGGCGCCGAGCGCGGAGAGCATCGTCGGCAGGAGCGCGGCGGCAGCCATCGCGTAACCCTCGGCGGAGGGATGGAACCGGTCCCAGGCGAACATCCGGGTCGGCTCGGCGGTGAACCGGGGACCGAGCAGGTCGCCCAGGGAGACCGTCCAGCCGCCCGCCTCGACCACGGCGACCGTCTGTGCGGCGGCGAGTTGCCGGCTCCACCGGTGCGCCAGCCACCGCAGCGGAGGTTGGATAGGGCGGATCGCGCCCAGGTCGGGGCAGGTGCCGACGACCACCTCGCAGCCGGCGTCGCGCAGGGTGTGCACCGCCTCGACCAGGTAGCGCACCGCCAGCCCACGCGGGGTGCGGTTGGTGATGTCGTTGCCGCCGATGAGGATCACCGCGATGTCGGGTCGGCACTCCAGCGCCGCCTCCACCTGATGGCGGAGCGCCGAGGAGATGGCACCGACCACCGCGAAGCGGTGCAGGCGCACCGGCCGCTGCAGTCGACGGGACAGACCGGTGGCGAGCAGCGCCCCGGGAGTCTCCCGACGGCGGTGCACCCCGTAGCCGGCCGCCGACGAGTCACCGAGCACGACCATGGTGAGCGCGGGACCGGGGAACTTCGCGCCGTACATCCCGTCGCATCGCGGGGGCGGCGCCTCGGCCATCGGGATGGTGCGCCGAGCCTGCCGGGCCTGGCCGAGCAGCACCCCGCCGGTCGCCACCGCAGCCGCCGCGGTGGCGCCCGTGCCGATGGCCACCAGGCGGGCGAACCGCCGGGCCTGTCGCCACCTCGCACCACCGGGTACGACGGAATCAGCCACCCCCATACCGCGACATTATCGCGCCGGCCCGACACGCCGCTGTCGTCGCGACGGCACCCGAGTGCCTGGAAACAGACGCGACGGGGTATCTGTCCAGGAGCGGCCGGTCGACTTGCGCCGACCCGCCACGCTGATCCGGCGGAGAGGAGCACGACGATGGGGAAGACACTGAAGCGCACAGCGGCGTTCACGGCCCTGGCGCGGGCACTGGCGGCCGGGGCCCGGGGTGGGCCGTCGTTGGGCACCCGCCTGGCCGCGCTGCCCCGGATGATCAGAGCCACCACCAAGGGCGAGTACGACGGCGGCCTCCGGCTGGCCCTGATGACCGCGGCCACGGCGTACATCGTCTCGCCGATCGACCTGCTGCCGGAGATCCCGCTGGCGATCTTCGGGCTCGCCGACGACGCGGTCATGATCACCTGGTTGGCCGGCAGCGTGCTCGCCGAGACCGATCGCTTCCTGGAGTGGGAAGCCCGCCGCAGCTCGGTCATCCCCGGGGGGCTGGTGCCCTGACGGCACGTACGCTGGGCGCGAGCAACCGTCTGCCCGGCCGCCGTCGCCGGCGCCGCAACGAAGGGCACACCGTGCAGTACTACGACAACGTCGTCGACATGATCGGCAACACCCCGCTGGTACGTCTGCGTAACGTCACCGAGGGCATCCAGGCGACCGTGCTCGCCAAGGTGGAGTACGTCAACCCGGGCGGCTCGGTCAAGGACCGGATCGCGCTGCGGATGGTGGAGGACGCCGAGGCCGCCGGCCTGCTCAGGCCCGGCGGCACCATCGTCGAGCCGACCAGCGGCAACACCGGTGTCGGGCTGGCCCTGGTGGCCCAGCTCAAGGGCTACAAGTGCGTCTTCGTCTGCCCGGACAAGGTCAGCCAGGACAAGCAGGACGTGCTCCGGGCGTACGGCGCCGAGGTGGTGGTCTGCCCGACCGCGGTCGCCCCGGAGGACCCGCGCTCGTACTACAACGTGTCCGACCGGCTGACCCGGGAGATCCCCGGCGCCTGGAAGCCCAACCAGTACAGCAACCCGGCCAACCCGCGTTCGCACTACGAGACCACCGGTCCGGAGCTGTGGAAGCAGACCGAGGGCGGGCTCACCCACTTCGTGGCGGGCGTGGGCACCGGCGGCACGATCTCCGGCATCGGGCGGTACCTCAAGGAGGCGTCCGAAGGTCGGGTCCGGGTCGTCGGAGCGGACCCGGAGGGTTCGGTCTACTCCGGCGGCACCGGCCGTCCGTACCTGGTGGAGGGCGTCGGCGAGGACTTCTGGCCGGAGACGTACGACCGGGGCGTCGCCGACGAGATCGTCGAGGTCTCCGACAAGGCGTCGTTCGAGATGACCCGGCGACTGGCCCGCGAGGAGGGGCTGCTGGTCGGCGGCTCCTGCGGGATGGCGGTGGTCGCCGCGCTGGAGGTCGCCCGCAAGGCCGGCCCGGACGACGTGGTGGTGGTGCTGCTGCCCGACGGCGGTCGTGGCTACCTCTCGAAGATCTTCAACGACTCGTGGATGGCCCGGTACGGCTTCCTCGACAACTCGGGTGCGGAGCCGACGGTGGCCGACGCGCTGGCCAGCAAGCCGGGCGGGCTGCCCGAGCTGGTGCACGTGCACCCGACCGAGACGGTCCGCGACGCGATCGACTACATGCGCGAATACGGTGTGTCGCAGCTACCGGTGCTCAAGGCCGAGCCGCCGGTGGTGACCGGTGAGGTCGCGGGCTCGATCGCCGAGCGGGACCTGCTCGACGCGCTCTTCACCGGCCAGGCCCACCTGCACGACACGATCGAGCGGCACATGGGCGACCCGCTGCCGATGATCGGCGGTGGTCAGCCGGTGAGCGAGGCGGTCGGGCTGCTGGAGAAGTCCGACGCGGCGCTGGTCCTGGTCGACGGCAAGCCAAGGGGCGTCCTCACCCGCCAGGACCTCCTGGCCCACCTGGGAGCCCACTAGCCCGGTCCCCTCCCCACCCCGACGACACCCCACCCCCACCCACCCCCCACCCCACCCCCACCAC